>JAVCCG010000038.1 GCA_030765605.1 Candidatus Alcyoniella australis | reverse complement strand
TGGGCCGGGCTGGTGCGCACGATCGGTAGGCCGAGGGTCAAATTGACCCCGCTGTGCATCTGCAACAGTTTGAACGGAATCAGCGCCTGGTCGTGGGTCGGGCAGGCCACGGCGTCGTATCCGCCGTCGATCGCAGCAGGGAACAAGCCGTCCGCAGGCAGCGGGTCGCTGATATCGATCCCCTCCGCACGCAGGGTCTGGGCCGCCGGGATCAGCACCTCGAGTTCCTCGCGGCCGATGCCGCCGCCCTCCCCCGCGTGGGGGTTGAGCCCGGCCAGGGCGATCCGCGGCCGCTTGACGCCGAAATCCTCGATCAGCGCCCGCTGCAAAATCCGCAGCTGCTCGAGCACCAGCTCGCGCGTCAGCAGTTGCGGCACACGGGCCAGCGGCACGTGCACAGTCAGCGGCACCACCCGCAGCCGCGGTCCGGCGAGCATCATTACTGTGGGCAAGCCGAAGCGCTGCGCCAGCCAGCCGGTGTGACCTGCGTATTGCACCCCGGCCTCGGCCCAGCTTTGTTTGCAAATCGGTCCGGTGACCACGGCGTCGGCTGATCTTGCAACGACCGCTTCCACCGCCGCGCTGAACCACTCGAAGCTCGCCGCGCCGCAGTCGGCATCCACCGCGCCTAACTTAACCGGGCCCAAGGCATCGCCGACCTGCACCAGGTCCAGCTTGCCCGGCGTCGGCTCCGACAGACCGTCGGCGGGTAGCTCGCGGATTAGAGTCGGATCGACTCCGGCCGCAACGCAGCCGCGCTCGAGCGCCCCACGGTCGCCAAAGACAGTCAGATAGATATTGTCAGGAAGCCCTGCGTCGCGCCCTGCCAGCGCGGCCAGCAGCTCCGGTCCGACCCCAGCGGGGTCGCCGAGGCTGACCGCCAAGCGCACCGGCCGCATCAGTCGTCGGCATCCTGGTGCAGCAGCTTGAGGTAGTCGACTTTAATCTCGACGTGGTGTTTCTCGCGCAGCTCGCGGTCGATCCGCTGCATCTCGCGGTCCACGGCCTTGTTGAACAGCGTGCGGCGAACTCGAGCCTCCACCTCGTCAAAGGGGACCTTGCCCGCCGAGCTCTCGTTGAGCACGGTGATGAAGAAGAAGCCGCGCTCGTCGCGGTAGATGCTGCTCAGTCTGCCCGGTTCGAGACCCTTGAGAGCGTCGCGGTACTCCTGCTTGAGCATGCTCGGATCGGAGATCGTACCCAGGGAACCGCCGTCGGGTGCGCTGGGCGCATCGGAGAAGCTGCGCGCCACCTGCGAAAAATCCTCGCCCGCTACGACCAGCTGCATCACGGTGATCGCTCGGGCGTAGCGCTCGGAAACGGCGGCTTCGTCAGCCTCGGGCGGCACGTTGATGCGGATCTCGCCCAGCTCGACGATCGGCCTGCGCATGAACTCGTCGATGTGCTGGTTGTAATAGTTCAGCACCTCTTCGTCCTCGACCATCACTCCGCCCTTGAGGCGGTACTGCACGTAGCGCTCCTTCTTGATTCGACGGCTGAGCTGCTCGCGCAGATCCACTATCGTGCGCCCCTCGGCGGCCAGCGCCGACTCCAGGTCGGAGCGCCGCATGCCGCTTTGCTCGACCAGATCCTGTAGAGCCTCGTCGACCTCGCGCTCGCTGACGGTCAGCCCCAGGCGTTCGATCTCTTGGTCAAGCAGCCGATCCTGCACCAATACCTGCAGGATCATATTGCGTACCTGGGCCTCGGCCTCCAGCCGTTGCGCCGGGGGCAACGTGGGATCGAGGTTCTGCTTCTCGTAGGAGAACAACCGCTCGACCTCGAAGGTGGTGATGATCTCGGATCCGGCCACCGCAGCCACCCGATCGACGACCCGCGCCACGGCGGGCGCGGCGATCAGCAGGCATGCGAGCAGCATCGCCGCGGCTGTGCTTAAACGTCTCATTACTTGGCTCCCGTCCCCGCGCTGAGCAGGGACTCGTTGATCGTGATGTGCGCCTTGGCCCGCAGTTGGTCGACGTAGACCTCCCAGGCCTCGTCCACCAGGCCCTCGGCCAGCTCGCGCTCGATCTGCGGCCGAACCCGTTCGAGCTCGATCACGCTCGCGGGCCGCAGTTGTAAAACCTTGAACACGTGAAATCCGTAGCTGGTGGCGATCGTCTCGCTCACCTCGCCGGGCTGCATATCCCAAATCGCCAAATCCATCTGCTCGGGCAGCTGTCCGGGCTCGACCCATCCCAGGTCGCCGCCCTGCCCCGCCTCGGGAGCGATCGACTTGGCCCGCGCCAGGTCCGCGAACTCAACCTGAGTTTGCAGTTGCGCCGATACCTCGCGCGCCTGCTCCTCTTTCTTGACCACTATCTGCAGCACGTGCACCGAACGTGGGCGCGTGTACTGCTCGATGGGCGCGTTGTACAGCGCCTCGACGTCGGCCGACTCGACCTTGATCGTCGGCTCGACCACCTGCTGTACCATCCGCTCGGTCAACAGCCGATCACGCAGCGAACGCCGCAGTTCGTCCAGGGACACGCCGCGGCCCAATAGTGTGGCCTCGAACTCGCCCTCGGGGTACTGCGAACTCAGCTGATCCAGCGCCGCGTCGACCTCCTGGTCCGGGATCGAAATCCCCAGGCGCTGAGCCTCCTGACGCACCAGCTCGGCGCTGGTCAGGTGGTCGAGAAACGCCAGCCGCAGCCGCAGCTCGCTCAGCGAATCGTCGGACTGCACCATCAACGACGAGCGCGAGGCCGCGAAACGCGCCTCGAACTCGGCCTGGGTGATCGGCTGGCCGTTGACGCTGGCCACCAGCCGCTCGCTCGATTGCTGTTCGAGCCGCTCGTCGGCGCAGCTCGTGGCGCAAGCGCAGGCCAGCGCCGCAAGCAGAACGACGATTATTATGTGCCTAAGCTCGAACATATCTCACGCTACGTCATGGGGCGCCGAATTATAACCCTAGCCTGGATTATTCGTCAGGCTAATAAAAAGGGGCGACGGCAACGCCGCCGCCCCCCGGACGTCAACAATTGCCAGAGGCGTCTGAGCTATTCGGTCTTCTCCTCGGAGCTGACCGGCGCAAGCTCGATCTCGCCGTCGCTTTTCGGGACGGGGATCGCCTCGGCGTCGGCCTCGGGCTCGCCCGCGGACTCGTCGACCAGCAGGTTCTCGTCGATGGTCACGCCGATGCGTCCCTTGAGATCGGTGATGTAAGTCTCATACTGCTCGCGGCGACGCTCGTTGATGATCTTGCGTTCGATGGTGCGCTCGACGCTGTCGTAGTCGCGGACCTCGGTCGGCTCTTTCTTCTCGAGCTGGACGATGTGAAAACCGCGCGAATCGCGGAACACCGGGCTGATTTCGCCCACGCTCTGCAGCGCGAACACGGCCTCGTCGAACTCTTTGCCCCGCGAACCCTTCTTGATCGGGCTGAGCAGACCGCCCTTGCTGGCCGAACCGCGCTCCTCGGAAAATTTCTCGGCCACAGCGGCGAAGTCGCCGCCCTTGAGCTCGGCCTGAGCCTGCCCGATTTTGGTCTCGGCCGCAGCCTCATCCTCGGGAGTGGCGTTGCGGCGCAGCTTGGTCATTATATGGCGCACCGTGGCGCGCTCGGGAATGGAGAACTCCTCGGTGTGCTCCTCGTAGTAGGCCTTTTTCTCGTCCTCGGTGGGAGCGAAGTCGGTCTTGGCGAACTCGTTGCGCACCTTATTGTAGAGCAGGGTCTTCTTGACCATATCGAGCTCCTCGAGGAAGTCCGGATCCTGGTCGTAGCCCTTGTTCAGCGCTTCTTGGTAGAACAGCTCCTTGACCACCAGGGTGTCCAGGTGCTGCAGCTTGCCCTCGCGGGTGGCCAGGCGCTGACGAAAATATGGAGGTACGCGCTCAAGGCTGGAGTTGAACTCCTCGAATGTGATCACCGTGGTGCCGACCTTGGCCAACTCGGTGCCGCCGGCGCTGTCCGGGGCAGTCGAAGAGCTGGAGCTGGTGGTGGCCGGCTGTTCGCAGGCCGCGATCATGGCAATCAGGCCCAGACACATAACGATCGGTAACAACAGAGCAATCGGCTTGACTCTCATATTGCGCTATCTCCCTATTTCTACGTAAGTACTTTATCGGTTTTATCTCGACGGCCACGACCGTCGACAGGACGAAAGTCTATATCATATACCCTGGATATCGCGCAAGAGCCTGTTGACGAAGCTGATGATTTTCGCCGGAGGCAGCTTGCCCACCCGCAACAGCAGCCGCCCCTCGGGGGTAATCGAGCGCCGTTGTTTGTCCTGGGTGACGAACTCGACGAGGCGTTGCGGCCCGATCAACGTGCTCGGGTCGAAGCTCAGCGCCAGCAGCCCCTGGCCGTAGTCCAGGTTGGCGACGCCCAGCCGCGCCAGGTTCAGCCGTAGCCCCATCACCTTCAGCAGGTTAAGCGCCTGGGGCGGCAGCGCGCCGAAGCGATCCTCAAGCTCCAGATGCATCTGCTCGAGATCGGGCTCCTCGGCGCAGGCCGCGATCCGTTTGTACAGCGTCAGGCGCGACGCCTGGTCGGCCACGTATGATTCGGGTATCCAGGACTCCAGCGGCAGGTTGACCTCGGGATCAATGCGATCAGTCACGGCCTCGCCGCGCATCTCCTTGACCGCCCGCTCGAGCATCTGGGCGTACATCTCGAAGCCGATCGCCGCCAGGTGGCCCCACTGCTCGCCACCGAGCAGGTTGCCCGCGCCGCGGATCTCCAGGTCGTGCTGGGCGATGCGGAACCCGCTGCCCAGCTTGGTAAAGCGCCGCAATACGTCGAGCCGACGCTTGGCGTCGGGCGTGATCGCGGCCTCGTGCGGAACCAGGGCGTAGCAGAACGCCCTGCGGTTGCCGCGGCCGACCCGGCCGCGCAGCTGGTAGAGCTGAGAGAGGCCGAAGGTGTCGGCGCGGTCGATGATGATCGTGTTGACGTTGGGAAAGTCGATGCCGGCCTCGATGATCGCCGTGCAGACCAGCACGTCGATCTCGTTGCGGGCAAAGCGGATCATCACCTGCTCCAGCTCGCCTTTGGCCATCTGGCCGTGGGCAATCTCGATCCGCGCCTCGGGCAGCAGCCGGGCGATGCGCCCGGCCAGCGAGTCGATGGTGCGCACGCGGTTGTGGATCACGAACGCCTGGCCGCCGCGCCCCAGCTCGCGCAGCAGCGCCTGGCGGATGGTGTCCTCGTCGAAGTGCGCGATAAAGGTTTTAACCGCCAACCGGTCCTGGGGCGGGGTGTTGATCGTCGAGAGGTCCATCAGCCCGGTAAGGCTCATGTGGAACGTGCGCGGGATCGGCGTGGCGGTCATGGTCAGCACGTCCACGCTGTGCCGCAGCTGCTTGATCCGCTCCTTCTGCGCCACGCCGAAGTGCTGCTCCTCGTCGACGATCAGCAGTCCAAGGTCCTTAAACTGGATAGACTTGGACAACAGCTGATGCGTGCCGACCACCAGGTCGACTTGGCCGACCTTGATCTGCTCCACCACCTGCCGCCGCACAGCCGTGGGCACAAAGCGCGAGAGCATCCCGACTTTGAGCGGGAATTTCTCGAGGCGTTGCGAGAATGTGCGGAAGTGCTGGTAGGCCAGGGTCGTGGTCGGCACCAGCACCGCAACCTGTTTGCCGTCCATCGCCGCCAGGAACGCCGCGCGCAGCGCGACCTCGGTCTTGCCGAAGCCCACGTCGCCGCAGACCAGCCGGTCCATCGGCCGCGGCTGCTGCAAATTCTCGAGCACCTCCTGAATCGCCCGCTGCTGGTCCGGCGTCTCCTCAAAGGGGAAGGTCGCGGCGAACGCCTCGTAGGTCGCGTCGGGCTCGGAGAATCCGTAGCCGGGCTGGGCGCGCCGGGCCGCGTAGAGCGCCAGTAACTGCTTGGCCATCTTGCGCGTGGCCTTGCGCGCCCGCTTGCGCGCATTGTTCCAGCGCACGCCCCCCAGCCGATCGAGGGTCGGGTGCCCTTCCCCGCCCACGTAGCGCTGCACCAGTCCCAGCCGGTCCACCGGCACGTAGAGCCGATCGCCGCGCGCGTACTCGAGCAGCATGCACTCGACCTCGGTATCGCCGGCCTTGATTCGCGCCAAGCCGCTGTAGCGCCCGATGCCGTTGTGCGCGTGGACCAGGTAATCGCCCTGGCCGATCTGGTCGAAGTCCTCGATGCGTGCGGCCTCGTACTCCTGGCGGATCGTGCGCGAGCGGCGGCGGCGCTGGCCGAACAGCTCCTCCTCGGCGAGCAAAAACAGCCCGGCCTCGGGCCAGAACAGTCCCTGCGTCAGCTCGCCGCCGACAATGGTCACGGTCTGCAGATCGTGCGCATCGGCGCGCGCAGCCTCGATCACCCAGGCCTCGTCGTCGATCTTCGCGCGCACGCCGTGGGGCGCGAGCAGCCGCGCCAGGCGCTCGCGCTGCTCCGCGGTGTGGGCCACAGCCAGCGGCTTGGCCTCCTGATCAACGGCCCGGCGCAGGCGCTGGACCAGCGGTTCGAGCATCCGCTCGGGCGGCTGGGCCACGATCTGGTCGCGCAGTTCGGCGTTGGACTGCGCCTCCCAGGGCAGAGTTTCGATCCGTGCCTGGAAAGCGTCGGTCGGATCCAGCGGCCCGAACAGCAGCGGCTTGAAACCCTGGATCTGCTGCATCAGCTCGGCGGGCTCCACCCCGAGCTGCTCGGGGTGCGGCACGATCATCCCCGCGTCCGCGCGTTCGTCGCGGCGCTCGACCAGCCGCTGGTAGGCCTTGTCCAGCTCCCGGCCGACTTCCAGCGGATCGAGCAGCGCCACCAGCGATCCGTGCGGCAGATAGTCCAATAGCGAGACCAAGGGCCGCTCGAAAAACAGCGCGGAAAAGAACTCGATGCCCGGGAAAAACACGCCCGAGCGCACGCTTTGCTCCAGGCGGTCCCGGCTGCGTTTGCCGATGTTCAGCTCGTCGGCCAGACGTTTAATCTGGCGTGCGAACAGCTCGCGGGCCTCGGCGGTGAGCGCGATCTCACGAAACGGGATCACAGCCACGTTGTCGAGTTGCGAGCGCGTGCGCTGCGACTGCGGGTCAAAGGTGCGGATCGACTTGATGCGATCGATGTCGAACTCGATGCGCACCGGCCGCTCGAGCTGCGGCAGGAACACGTCGACCAGCTCGCCGCGGGCCGAGAAGTCGCCCAGATCCTCGACCAGCGGCGACCTGACGAACCCGGCCTGGACCAGAAATTCGATCAGCTCCTCGCGGTCCAGGTGCTGGCCCAATCGCAGCTGGGTCAGGCGCGCCTCGAGATCCTGCGGCGGCATGGCGCGGATCGTCAGCGCCCGCGCCGCGGCGACCACGATCGGCGGCGGTCCGACCCGACCCAGCCGATGGCAGACGCGGATGCGCTCGGCCACGGTGTAACCCGCCGGGCTGATCGCCTCGTAGGGCGCCACGTCGTAGTCCGGGAACTCGATCACCCGCTGGGGCTCGTCCGCCGACTCGCCCAGGAACAGTCGTAGCGCCTCGAGCGAGAGTCGCGCCGATGGCCTGTCGGGCGTGATCAGTAAAATCGGGCGGTCCAGGCGCTCGAGCATCCGCGACAGCAACAGCTGCGGCGCACTGCCCGCCAGTCCGGGAGCTGCCGCGGGCCGCGCATCCAGCGCCAATTGCGCGAGCTGGTCCAGCCGCTCAGGAAACATGATTAATCCGAATTATGCGTCGCGTGGGGTTGCCAGCATGCGGTCCAGAGCGCGTTTGGCCGGTTCGCGCACATCAGCCGCAACCTCGACCGTGAAGCTTGGCGGGTCGCAAAGCGCGGCCTGGACATCGCGTAGCGTGGTCAGCTTCATATTGGAGCAGACCATGTTCAGGCTCGCCGGGAAAAAGCGCTTGTGCGGATTATCCAGGCGCAGCCGGTGCAGCATGTCGATTTCAGTGCAAACGATGAACTCCTGGGCCTCACTGTGCTGCGCCACCTCGAGCATCCCCGATGTGCTGCGCACCTCGTGGGCCAGGTCGAGCACCTCGGCGCGGCACTCGGGGTGGGCCATCACCAGCGCGGCGGGGTGCTGCTCGCGGGCCAGGCGCACATCATCGGCCGTGAGCAGCTCGTGAGTCACACAAAAACCGTGCCAGGGGATCACGCGTTTGTCCACGTGGCGCGCCACCCAGGCCGCCAGGTTGCGGTCCGGCACGAACAGCACCTCGTCCGCGTCAAGGGACTGCACGACGCGCTGGGCGTTGGCGCTGGTGCAGCAGATGTCGGACAGCGCCTTGACCTCGGCCGTGCTGTTGACGTAGGTCACCACCGCGGCCCCGGGGTGCTCGGCTTTGAACTCGATCAGCTGTTCGGCGTCGATCATGTCGGCCATCGGGCAACCGGCTTCCATGCGCGGCAGCAGCACCGTACGATCCGGCGCGAGGATCGCCGCGCTCTGAGCCATGAAATGTACGCCGCAAAATACGATCAACTCGGCGTCGGTCTGCGTGGCGATGATCGACAGTCCGAGGCTGTCGCCCACGTGATCGGCCAGATCCTGGACCTCGGGGCGCTGATAGTTGTGCGCCAGCAGCAGAACGTTTTTTTCGCGCGCCAGTTCGCGGATGCGCTCGATCGTCTTCGCCTCATCCATGGTCATGCCTCGAAATCGATTGTCGGGCCGGGTTACTCCGCGGTTGGGCTGCCCGAGCTGATCCGCCTGCGGTAGGCCGCGGCGTACCATGCCGCGTAAAAGGCGCTGGCCACAAAGGCTGTGACGCACAGGCCGTAACGGCAGGCCGGGGGCAGAACCCGCTCGCCGCTGAAATAAATCAGCACGATCAGTGCGGTGCAGAGGATCGCCAGTTTGACAAAGCGCTCGGCCCAGTGCAGCCCGGCGTGGCTCAGGGAAAGGAAGTTCTCGACTCCGCCCACGGTGAGCTCGATCATGGCGATCAGGTAGATCAGCACCACCAGCGGCGGCGCGACGTCGAGGCTGAACACCAGGGCCAGCGGCAGCACCGCGCCGCTGAGCAGCAGCGACATCCCGGCCAACGGATTACTGCGCAGGAAGCCGCGCAGGGTGCTCCAGCCGCCGTGGATGTACTGCCAGCCGGTATAGACCGTCCAGAGCATGATCGGCACCATGATCCAGATTGCGGCGGCGCGGGCGCTGAACAGCCAGAGGATCAGGCAGGCGTAACCCCAAAGCACGATCGCCACCCACAGCCGGTGGTGGATCTTGCCCTTCTTGAGCTTGTAGAGCACGCCGAACAAAATCAGCCCGGCGGCGATTATCGACAGCACCAGACGCGGGATGTTCGACTCGGGCAGCGCCAAATAGAACAGGATCACCGAGCCGCCCATCACCTGAACGTTGGTTTTGATCTTGGCCAGCTCGCTGGTGGCCATGTCGTATTTAAGGTGTGTGTAGACCGTGCGCAGATCGGTTACCAGGAATTCGCGCGCGAACATCAAGGCCACGATCCAGGCCGGCAGAAAACCGCGATGCACCAGCGGCAGGAACAACGCTCCGACCATCAGCTTGTCGGCCAGCGGATCGAGGAAACGGCCGAATTCAGTGGACCCGTACTTGCGCGCCAGCATGCCGTCGAGATAGTCGGTGACGCCGGCCACGGCCAGCAAGCCCATCGCGATCAACATCGAGGTCGGTCCGCCGTAGAGCAGGTAGACCGGCACCGGCAGCACCACGATGCGCAGCATCGTCATCTGGTTGGCGGTGATCAGCGGTTTGCCGTTGCTCATAACGGCGCCGAGTTTATCACAACGTTTCGCCGATATCATTCAACATACGCTCGTAGCTCCGCGGCCTTGTACTCGGGCGCTGAATCGTTGACGAACATTCCGGCCCCGGTCTCGGATCCGGCGCGGAACTTCTGCTTGGTGCGGCTGCGCATCACCGGGTAGAACTCGACGTGCAGGTGGCAGGCTGGATCGTCGTGACTGCGCGCCGGGGCCTGATGCATCACCATCATGTAGGGGAAGCGCGGGCCGTAGTAGCCCTGGTAGGCTCGCAGCACGGCCCGAATCGAGCGCATCAGGCCCAATGCCCGGCGGCCCTTGAGTGCGGTGATGTCCGGCGTGTGTTTGCGCGGGTAGAGGTGTACCTCGAACGGCCAACGCGCCCAGAACGGAATGAAGCCGACGAACCCTTCACCGCGATAGACCATGCGTTGTTTGAAGCGCAGCTCGCGCTGGATGATCTCGCAGTGCAGGCAGCGATCGTGTTTGCGCAGATAGTCGCGCGCCGCGCGCACCTCGGCGTCGATCACCGGCGGTAAAAACGGATAGGCGTAGATCTGGCCGTGAGGGTGCGGCATGGTCACGCCGATCGCCTCGCCGTTGTTCTCGAAGATGTAGACGTAGCGCACGTGGCGGTTGTCGCAGTGTTCCAGATAGCGTTGCTGCCACAGCCGCAGCAGCTTGAGCAGGTGCTCGTCGCTCAGTTCGAGAAAGCTGGTGTTGTGATCCGGGTGGTAGAGCACCACGTCGCACGCGCCCCAGCTGGGCTTAACGCGGTACAGCGGATCGTCGGGCAGCATCGGCTCGGGCGGCGGCGAACTGAGCGTGGGGAAGTCGTTGGCGTAGATGTGTACGTCGTAGTGTTCGGGAACCTTGCCGCTGCCCGGGCAGAACGGGCACCAGTCGCGGGGCATCTGCGGCCGGTCCATGCGCTCGGTGGCCGTGGCGATCCACTGCCGCCGGGTCGGGTCGTAACGCAGCTCGCTCATTGCAATCCTCTTAGTTGCCGGGATCAAGAAGTTGCAGCGCCGCCCCGAGATGTTCCTCGGCCAGTGCGGCCAGCCCGTCGGCGGGCAGCACGGCCAGGCCGCCGACGAACGGCAGTCGCCCCAGGCACGGCGCGTCGATGCGCGCGGCCAGCTCGACGTAATTCTCATTGCGGGCAGCGTCCGCCGGGTCGTCGGGCGCAAGCTCGGTGAGCACCCAACCGGCGAACTCCAGGCCGCGGCTGCGGATCGCCTCGACGCTGAGCAGAGCGTGGCTGAGGCATCCCAAGCGGTTGGCCACCACCAGCAGCAGCGGCAGGCCCAGGATGCGCGCCAGGTCGGCCGTGGTCTGTTCCTCGTTCAGCGGCACGAGCAGCCCGCCGATCGATTCGACCAACGCGGTCACGCCGCGCGGCGCCAGCGAGTTGATGCGCTCGGCCAACTCGTCCAAGTCAAGCTGCTCCACTCCGGCCAGGCGTGTGGCCACGGCCGGGGCCACCGGCCAAGTGAAGCGCTCCACCACCACCTGGTCGAGCAGCAATCCGCTGACCCGGCACAGCAGGCTCGAGTCCGGGCCGATCAACCCCTCGGGCGTGGCCGTGCAGCCGGACTCCAGCGGCTTGAGTGCCAATGCCTCGCGGCCGCGGGCGATCAGCGCGGCGGTCAGGCAGGCGGCCACGGCGGTCTTGCCCGCGCCGGTATCGGTCGAGGTGATAAACAGTCCGTGTTCGATCACAGCCAATTGTCCTCACGGTAGATCTTGAGATAGACGAAGAACGTCACGCCCAGCGCCAGGTCGAGGCCGACCACGATCCAGGTCATCCAGCTCAGCGGCTCGATCAGGGTGTAGACCGCCAGCAGCGACGCGAACAGCATCTTTTCGAAACCGCCGAGCCAAAAGATTGTTCGGTTGACGTCGCGGTTGATCAGCGCCTTGGTGTAGACCGCGCCGAACAGGAAGATCATCAGGCCGCAGGTCCTGGCGAACAACGTCGAGCTCAGCTCGGGCAGCCCGAGGTAGGCGCACAGTACGTGCGGCCAAAGGAACAACGCTACCCCGGCTCCCAGAGTGATCGCCGATCCCAACAGCAGTATGTTCCCCAGACGCTTGATCCACTGCCTATACACCTTGCTCCTCCACCGTGCTCAGCGCCCGACGGGCGATCCGGACCAGCGCTCGCAGCTCGGTCTGGTCGATCGCCAGCGGCGGCATCAGCACCAGCACCTCGCCCAGCGGCCGCAGGATCGCGCCGAGCTTGCGCGCCTCGAGAATCACGCGCCGAGCCGGGGACTGGGTCCCCAGCCGCTGTGCGGGCTCCAGCTCGATCCCCGCCATCAGGCCGATGTGTCTGACATCGCCAACAATACGGTGCTCGTAAAATCCTTGCAACAGCTCGGCGAACAGCTCGACCTTGGGCTTGAGCCTTGCGATCACCTGTTCGCTATCAAAGACCTCGAGACTGGCCAGGGCCGCGGCGCAGGCTAATGGATTGCCGGTGTAGGTATGACCGTGAAAGAACGTGCGCGGCGCGCCCTCGTCCCCGAGGAACGCTTCAAACACCGGCTCGCTGGTCAGCGTGGCGGCCAGCGGCAGGTAGCCGCCGCTGATTCCCTTGGCCAGGGCCATAATATCCGGCGACACGTTCTCGTGCTCGCAGGCGAACATCGCGCCGGTGCGGCCAAAGCCCGTGGCCACCTCATCGCAGATCAGCAGCGCACCGGCCTCGCGCGTCAGCCGCGCCACCTGGGTCAAAAACCCCGCGGGCGCCACACGCAGGCCCGCCGCGCCCTGGACCAGCGGTTCGATGGCCACAGCCGCCACCGTGCCTTTGTGCTGGTCAAGAACGCTTTGCAGGCTCTCCAGGCACTGCATGTCGCAGCTCTCGCGCTTCAGGCCGCGCGGGCAGCGATAACAGAACGGATACTGGGCTACCGGCGCGTCGAACAGCAGCGGCCGGTACAGCTCGTGAAAAGCGTCAATGGCGCCCAGACCCACCGCGCCCAATGTGTCGCCGTGATACGCACCGTCGAAACGCACGAACACGTTGCGCTGCGGCTGGTCGATGTTGACGAAGTAGGAGAAAGCGATTTTGAGCGCTACCTCCATCGCGGTACTGCCCGAGTCGGAGTAGAAGACCCGCGTCAGGCCCGGCGGCGCAACGTCGATCAGCTTCTGCGCCAGCTCGATCGAGGGCACGTTGCTCAGCCCCAGCAGCGTGGAATGCGCCACGCGATCCAACTGTTCCTTGATCGCGCGGTCGATCAGCGGATGGCGGTGGCCGTGGACGTTGGCCCACAGCGAACTCACGCCGTCGATGTAGCTGCGGCCTTGGGTATCGATCAGCTTGCAGCCCTGGGCTTGTGCGATGATCGGCGCGTCGTCCTCAGGCCAGTCGAGCATCGGCGTGAACGGATGCCAAAGCCGCTCGCGATCGATTTTTTTAAGTCTCGCTGTCTTTTCCACGAATCCCCGGAGTGCTGGAGTCGGACGATCAAGTTTGTGCAACGGCCCGCGGCGATGCCAAATATCAGGCTCGCCCGTGCCTTGCTCCGCTGTCACGGATACGATACTTTGCCAATTGATTGAACGATCAATCAACGTCTGATATAAACCAAAATATTCTGTTTAACAAATTCATCGAAGGCGCACCAGCGCCGGCAAGAGGGAGGTAATCGACATGGGATTACTAGACGGTAAAGTAGCTGTCATTACCGGCTCCGGAAGCGGCATCGGACGCGAGTACGCCCTGCTGTTCGCCAAAGAGGGCGCCAAGGTCGTAATTAACGACCTCGGCGGATCGCGCGACGGCTCGGGAGACGGCAGTGTCCGGGTCGCCGACGAGGTGGTCGCAGAGATCCAGGCCGCTGGCGGCGAAGCCGCGGCCAACTACGACTCGGTGGCCACGATGGAAGGCGGCCTGAACATCGTCAAGACCGCGGTAGACGCCTTTGGCAAGCTGGACATCCTGGTCAACAACGCGGGCATCCTGCGCGACAAGACCCTGACCAAAATGCCCGAGGACTGGTGGGACCTGGTGATTGCCGTGCACCTCAAGGGGACCTTCTCCTGCTCGCAGGCGGCGGCCAACCAGATCCGCGAACAGGGCAGCGGCGGCCGGATCATCACCACCTCGAGTCTGGCGGGACTGATCGGCAACTTCGGTCAGACCAACTACGGCTCGGCCAAGGCCGGAATCGCGGGATTCACCAGGGTCGCGGCCGTGGAGCTGATGAAGTCCGGCATAACCGTCAACTGCATCGCTCCCGTAGCGGTGACCAGGCTCACCGAGGATCTGCCGATGTTCCAGGCCGAGGGCGTGGCCCAGGAGCTCTCCCCGGCCCACATCGCGCCCCTGGCGCTGTTCCTGGCCTCGGACCTCTCGGCCAACATCACCGGCAAGATCTTCGGCATCCAGGGCGGCAAGGTCTTCCTCTACCAGATGGTGACTTCCGAGGGCGTGGTCAAAGACGGTGTTTGGTCCGCCCAGGACATCGCGGACAATCTCGATCAGATCATGAAGATTTAAAGACCGCTCAAACAACATGCACCGACAGGGGGCCGCAAGGCCCCCTTTTTCTATGGCCGTAATGCCCACCTTTGGATGGGGATGGGGTGGGGTAAATTATTGTATTACGACCAGCGGTCTGAGCCGTTATCGAGTTGGATTATTTGGGCTTGCGCTCGAGCAGCTTTTCAATGCGCTTCTCGATCGACTTGGTCTCCCTGCTGGTGGCGAAACACATCTCGGTGACCAGCAGGGTGCGGGCCGTATCGAGCATTTTGCGCTCGCCGAACGACAGCTCTTTATCTTGACTGCGATGGTAAAGATCACGCACCACCGCGGCAACCTCGAACAGCGATCCGGTTTTAATGCGGCACATGTAATCGCGATAGCGGCGGTTCCAGGTCTTGCTGTCGACGTTCTTCGGACGTTTCTTTAAAATGTTGAATACTTTATTAGCTTCCTTGGCATCGATGATATTGCGCAGGCCCACGACCTCGGCCTTGTCCACGGGAATCATGATGCGAATGTCGTTGTCCAAAATGCGCAGAATATAGAAGCTCTGCTTGTGTCCGCTGATCTCTTTTTTCTCGATTCCCTCGATCTCGCCGACGCCTTGGGCAGGATAGACGGCTTTTTGACCAATTTTAAACTTGCCCATGAACCACCAAAGGTGAAGATGTGAAGAGCCTAAACTTAGAGTATTTTTTATCACACCGCACCAAACGGCGCAATCGGCAGCCATGGCGGACGATCCTTGACGCGCCTGTCAACAGCCGGGTATAACCGGCCCAAAGCTCGGAGGCCGGCAATGAAACGTCTAATTGTATTGATCCTGGTCCTGGCGGGAATTTTGGCCCTCACCTGCGGGATGTCCGGCCTGGGCGGCCCCTCGGCCACGGTGATTCCCGAGCCCGACGAGAACTACACTGTGACGGTGATCGACAAGTCGCTGGTCAGCGCCCCGGCCTGGAACGTGACCTGCGACGGCGATACCTTTCTGGTCGGCCTGCGCGGTAAGGCACAGGTGGCGATCGACTTTGAAAAGATCCAGGCCGTAGATTTCGTCTCCGGCGACCAGGGCTTTCAGAACGCCGCGGTGCTGTTCTGGGACGGCTCGTCGCACGAGATCAAAGTCAAGAACATGGTGCGTTGCAGCGGGCGGACCGATATCGGAATCATGCAGATCAAGGTCCGCGACATTCATCGCATCGAATTCATCCAGGGAACGAAATCGACCGGGGATACGTCCAGTCCCTGAGCAATTAATTCAATAGTCGAGGAGAAACGATGGCCACGCACCGAACAGGCCGCAACGCGCCGGGGATGATAATCACGGCGACGCTGGCGACCTTGATTGCTTTGCTGCTGCTCGCCGGCTGCTCCCAGCGACCGGTTACCGTCCAGAGCGAGATCAGCGAAACCCGCGACCTGGTAGAGACCGTGCAGGCCACGGCGCGCATCCAGCCGGTGGTCTCGGTCGACCTCTCGGCCGACCTCTCGGGCCAGATTGTGCAACTCGACGTCAATGAGGGCGACTGGGTCGAGAAGGGACAAGTGCTGGTTCGGCTCGACCAGGATCTGTACGCCAGTCAGCGCGACCAGGCGCGGGCCAGTTTGCGCAGCGCCGACGCCGGCCTGGAATTGGCGCAGGCCAACCTGGCCCAAGCTCAGCGCGAGCTGGCGCGCATCGAGCAGTTGCACGAGCGCGGCCTGGCCTCGCAGCAGGCGTTTGAGAACGCGCGCACAGTCCACGAGAGCGCCGAGGCCCAGGTCGAGGTGGCCAAGGCCCAACGCAGCCAGGCCCGCGCGGTGATCAACAGCGCCGACGACCAATTGGGCAAGACCGTAATCCACTCTCCGATGTCGGGCACCGCGGTCAAGGTCAATAAAGAAGTTGGCGAGATCGCCATGGGCAACCAGTTCACCCAGGACGTGATCATGGTGGTGGCCGACCTTTCGGCAATGGAGTGTGTGCTCGAGGTTGACGAGAACGACGTGGTCAAGATCCAGATCGGCGACAGCGCCAAGATCGAGGTCGACGCCCTGCCCGACGACGAGTTCTCCGGCACGGTGACGCGCATCGCCAAAAGCCCGCTGATCAAAGGGCTCGGCGGTCTGGAGGAGACCACCAGCTTCGAGGTCAAGGTGACGATCGAGGGGCCGATCGAGAAGCTGCTGCCCGGAATGAGCGCCACGGTCGACGTCGAGGTCGACCGCGCGGACCAGGTGGTGGCGGTGCCGTTGCAGTGCCTGACCAAGCGCGACCCGGTGGTCGAGAAAGAGCTGCGCGAGGCGCGCGAGAGCAAGCAGAAGCTCGAACGTCCGCCCACGCCCGAGACCGATCGGCTGGTCGAGTGCCTTTTCGTGATTCAGGAGGGCCAGGCGCTGATGCGTCCGGTGACCACCGGCATCAGCTCTGAGACCCACGTCGAGATCAAGGAGGGGATCGAGTCCGGCGAGGAGATCGTCGCGGGCAGCTACAAAACGCTGAACACCATGCTGCACGACGGCCTGACGGTCGAAGTGTCAAACGTCGCCGGACCGGGAGCCAAGGAGTGAGCGAGCCGCTGCTCAAGCTGACCGAGATCTGGAAAATTTACCGCATGGGCAAGGTCGAGGTCCACGCGCTGAGCAACGTCTCGCTCAACGTCGAAAGCGGCGAGTACATGGCGATCATGGGCCCCTCGGGCTCGGGCAAGTCAACGCTGATGAATATTCTGGGCTGCCTGGATACGCCCTCGGCCGGCAGCTACGTGCTGGCCGAGAACGACGTCAGCCGCATGCGCGACAACGAGCTGGCCGTGGTGCGCAACCGCCAGATCGGCTTCGTGTTTCAGACCTTCAACCTGCTGCCGCGGGCCAGCGCCCAACACAACGTCGAGCTGCCGCTGGTCTACGCCGGAGTGGGCTCTTCCGAACGCAAACGCCGCGCGCGCGAGGCCCTGGCCAAGGTCGGGTTGGGCGATCGCGGCAGCCACAAGCCCAACGAACTCTCCGGCGGCGAACGCCAGCGCGTGGCCATCGCCCGGGCGCTGGTCACCAAGCCCTCGATCATTCTCGCCGACGAGCCCACCGGCAACCTGGACAGCAAGACCAGCTCCGAGATCATGCAGATCATGGGCAATCTGCAGCAAGAGGGGAACACCGTAATCCTCGTGACCCACGAGGAGGAAATCGGCCGCCTGACCCGCCGGATCGTGCGCCTGCACGACGGCCAAATCGTCAAGGATGAGCGAATTTGAGAGCACTGTGGGAAAACTTCAAGCAGGCCCTGCTCTCGCTCAAGGCCAACCTGCTGCGCAGCCTGCTCACCACGCTGGGAATCGTGATCGGCATTACCACGATCATCGCGATCATCAGCGTGATCGAGGGGCTCAACGAGTCGTTCAGCAACTCGATCAGCGCCATCGGCCAGGGCGTGCTCTACGTGCAAAAATGGGACTGGGGATCCAACGATTGGGAGGCCATACGCGGCCGACGCGACATCACCATGCGCGAGGCGCGAATCCTCGAGGACCAGCTTCGCACGGCCCAGAACACGGCGATCACCGCCCGCACCTCACGCGACATCCGCTACAAGACCCACAAGATCGAGATGGTGCAATGCTACGGCACCGGGCCTTCCTGGGCGCCGATCCGCAACATCGAGGTGGTGCGCGGCCGCTTCATCAGCGAGACCGAGGTCGAGGCCGCACGCAACGTGGTCGTGCTCGGGGCGGACATCGCGGACCAGCTGTTCCAGGGCGAGGACCCGATCGACAAACGGCTCTATCTGGGAGGCCGCAGCTTCCGCGTGATCGGCGTAATGGGCAAGACCGGATCGACCCTGGGCTTCAACCTGGACACGATCGTGGTCATCCCCCTGGGCACGTTCTTCAAGAGCTTCGGCGCCCACCGTTCGCTGACGATCCTGGTCCAGGCGCCCGATCCCGCCGACGTCAGCGCCACTGAGGAAGAAGTGCTCGGCGTAATGCGTCGCGCGCGACGGCTGCGCTTCGGCGAGGAGAACGACTTCTCGATCAACCAGATGGACATTTTGCGCGAGCTCTACGAGAAGCTCACCGGCGGGCTGTACACCGCGATGTTCGCCGTGGCCTTCATCAGCCTGCTGGTCGGCGGCATCGGCATCATGAACATCATGATGGTCTCGGTCACCGAGCGCACGCGGGAGATCGGCATCCGCAAGGCGCTGGGCGCCAAGCGGCGCTCGATTTTGCAGCAGTTCCTGATCGAGGCGATTGTGCTCTCCGCCCTGGGCGGGGTGGTCGGCATCGCCCTGGGGTTCGGCCTGGCGATGCTGGTGGCGGCGGTCAGCCCGGTGCCCGCGGCAGTGCAGGTCTGGTCGGTGATTCTCGGGCTGCTGTTCTCCTCGCTGGTGGGAATCTTCTTCGGCATCTACCCGGCCTACAAGGCCAGTCGACTCAAACCGATCGAGGCGCTGAGCTATGAGTAGCGCTGTGGGACCGCTGCGATGAGTATTTGGGAGAGCATCAAGGTCGCCCTCGAGGCGATCCGCGCACATAAGTTCCGCTCGTCGCTGACGACCCTGGGCGTGATCATCGGCGTGGCCACGGTAATCGCGATGATGGGCGTGGTCGGCGGAGTCAACGCCCAGGTCAACCGTGAACTGGGACGCATCGGCGCCTCGACGTTCTACGTCTCCAAAATGCCGGCGATCGTGATCAGCGGCACCCAGTGGCGCGATTACGCCAAGCGCAAAGACCTGTTGATCGAGGACGCCGAGGCGATCAAGCGCGCCTGCCCCGACGTAAGCCTGGTCGGCCCGAGCCTGTCGCTGTGGGGCCTGCGCGCCCGGGGCGGCGTGGGGCAGACCGACCCCAACGTCTCGCTGGCCGGCATCACCGAGACCTACGGCGAGATCAACAACATCTCCATCGAGATCGGCCGCAACCTGACTGCGGGCGACGTGGACGCCGCGCGGCGCGTGGCGATCGTCGGTCCGGACGTGGCCGAGAAGCTGTTTCCAAACCGCCCTGCCCTGGGCGAACAGGTGACGATCTTCGGCGGCGGCTACACCATCGTGGGCATTGCCGAGCGGCAGGGAGAGATCTTCGGCCAAAGTCAGGACATGTACGTGGCCGTGCCGATCTCCACGCTTCAGCGCAAGGTCGGTCGCCGCCACTCGGACTTCACGATCTCGGTGCGCGCCGTGTCCGGCGAGCGTGTGAACTCGGCGATGGACCAGGTGCGCGGCATTATGCGCGCCCGGCGCAAAGTCCCCTGGGGCGAGCCCGACGACTTCGAGATCCTCACCCGCGACTCGATCATGACCACCTGGCGCGCGCTGACCGGCTCGGTCTTCGCCGCGGCGATCGGCATTGCCGCGATCAGCCTGCTGGTCGGCGGGATCGGCATCATGAACATCATGATGGTCTCGGTGAAGGAGCGCACCAAGGAGATCGGCATCCGCAAGGCGCTGGGCGCGTCCCAGGCCACGGTGCTGATGCAATTTCTGATCGAGGCGATGTCGCTCTCGGCGCTGGGCGGGGTGCTCGGCGTAATTCTCTCGGTGGGCGGCCTGAAGCTTGCCGCGCACTACTACCCCTCGCTGCCGGTGCACATCAGCCTCGGTCCGATTTTGCTCTCGTTCTTTTTCTCGCTGGGGGTCGGCCTGTTCTTCGGCGTCTGGCCCGCATACCGCGCCGCGCATCAAGATCCGATCGAGGCCCTGCGCTACGAGTAGCGGCTCAAATCAGGAGCTGATCCATTTCGCGCGCTGGGCCGCGATGTACTGCGCGCTACGCGTGGCCAGCGCCATGATCGTCACCATCGGATTGACGCCCAGGCTCGAGGGGACCATGCCGCCGTCCACGGCGAACAGCCCCTTGACGTCCCACAGCTCGCCGTAAGGGTCCGACACGCTCTCCTCGCGCGACACGCCGATGCGCGCCGTGCCCAGCGGGTGGAAAGCCATCGACTCCAGACGCATCGGGTCGGGGTCGGTGCGCTCGAACAGGCGCACCTGGTCGGGCTTGATCTGCGGCAGGCCGGCCACCCCGGTGTAGACGCTTTTGGCCCCGGCGGCAAAGTAGATCCGCGCCAGCACGCCCACGCCGCGCAGCACGCGCCGCACGTCCTGCCTGCTCATCTTGTACAGTGACAGCGGCCGGTTGCGGCTGTTGAGCACACGGCCGGTTGCAGTGTCCGAGATCATCACCCCATAGGTGGAGACGTTGGCGTAGTTGCCCATCAGCTCTTTGTATTGCTGTCCGATGTAGGGCAGCACCGGCGCACCCAGGGCCGGCGGCACTGCGATCCCCTCGAACATGATCCCGTCGCTTTTAAAGTCGTCGATGTAGGTCCCCTGGGGCACGCCGATCCAACTTTTAACCTCCTCGTCCATCACCGCCAATACGCGCACCGCCGGATGCACGGTCAGGTTGCGCCCAAGCTGGCCGCTTTGCTTGCCCAGCTTGTTGCGCTTGAGCAGCACCGGGGTATGCAAGGTGCCGCAGGCGATGATCACCAGCGGCGCGCGCACACGCAACTCGCCGCGGACCTCCAGGCCGTCCTCCGAGAGCAAACTGCCGCTGACCCCGACTGCTCGGCCGTTGGCGATTTCGATCTGTTCCACGCGGGCCGAGCTGACAACCTTGCCCCCGGCCTTGATGCACAGCGGCACGTAGGTGGTGTTGGCCGCGCGTTTGGCCCCGTCGGGGCAGCCGATGGCGCAGGTGCCGCAGCCGCGGCAGTTCTCGTTGTTGTGCACCAGCGGCTTGACCGTCAGCCCCAGTTGCTTGGCACCGCGCTCGACGACAAGCGCGTTGTTGCCCCAGACCTCGCGCGGCAGTTCGTGGGCGTGAATGATTTTTTCCACGCGCTCGAACAGCGGCCCCATGCTCGTCGGGTCGAGATCGGGAAGCTGTTGCAGCACGGACCAGCGCAGCATCACGTGGTCCGGCGTGCGAAAGCAGGTGCCGGAGTTGATGGTGGTCGTGCCACCCACGGTGCGCCCCACGGGCATCGAGATCGGCGGTTTGCCCAGGCTGGCCGTGGCTCCCTGCTCGCGGTAGAGCTGCATAAACGCCTCGAGGGCCGAGCGCGGGTAGTTGCGATGGTCGTAGTAGCGCCCCTCCTCAAGCAGCACCACCTCCATGCCGGCCTCGGCTAGCTCCTTGGCCATGGTCGCTCCGCCCGCGCCCGAGCCGACGATCACCACGTCGGCCGATAGATTCAGCGGCGCGTCTACGGTCGAGCCGTCGACGATCTTCGCGTTGAGCTCGTAGTATTCCGGCGCCATGCTCAACCCCCGTCTTCTTCGTCAGGGCAGTGCGGCTCGTAACCCGCGGCCCGCTCCAGGCGCGGGTCGGAGAACGAGATGAACGCGATCAGGAATTTGAGCAGGAAGAGAAACATCCTGCCGCCGAAGCGCTTGTGCCCCTCGAGCTTTTTACAAAACTGTTCGCGCTCCTCGGGGCCAAGCGATGTAAAGCGTCGCGGCTTGAACCAAAAGAGCAGCGGGCCGTAGTCGAAGACCCGCAAGTGCGCGCGGTAGGCCTTGGCGTAGAGCCGGTTCATACCGCGCAGATAGCGCTCGAACGGGCCGTCGAGCTCGATGTCCAGCGCCCCGAGTTCGAAAGCTCCACCGCGCGGCAGCACCGTATCGGCCAGGGCGTGCAGCACGCGGCGCTCCCTGGGTTTAAGTCTCCAGTACTCAGCCATCGATGCCTCCGACGGTTTATTTTTTTACTAATCTTTCGACCATCACCGGAGTATTACCTGGCAGGGGCCCTGTCAAGGCCGATCAAGCCCGCATGCTTCATGATGCTTCGTAGCGAGGCGTGCAAGATGCCGCAAGAACAAGGAAGCCGAGCCGATACTGCGGAAGCGTACTTGCTTAGTACGTTGAGCACGAATCGGCGAGGATAACGCGGCTATTGCGAGCAGATTGTGCGCCGCAGTAGAAGCATCATGAAGCATGCGGGCTAAGCCGTGACCCAGAACGGTCCGCAGATCATCCGCGGCAGGCCTGCGGCGATAAACGCGCGCACCGCGTCTTGCGGCGAGCAGACGATCGGCTCCTCGTGCATGTTAAACGAGGTGTTGATCAAGCACGGCACGCCGCTGAGTTGGTGCCAGCGTTCGAGGATCGCGTAGTACTGCG
Source organism: Candidatus Alcyoniella australis (assembly GCA_030765605.1). Taxonomy (NCBI): domain Bacteria; phylum Candidatus Lernaellota; class Candidatus Lernaellaia; order Candidatus Lernaellales; family Candidatus Alcyoniellaceae; genus Candidatus Alcyoniella; species Candidatus Alcyoniella australis. Next base: position 54,866 of record JAVCCG010000038.1, on the reverse strand, counting down.
GCTCGTCTTCGCGATAGAGAATCTGCGGCCGTACCGTGCCGTCGACGTGGATTACGCCGGGGCACAATCGTTTGAGCTCGTCAGTGGCGTGAAAGCTGACCGTCATCAGGCGCGCGGCGCGCGGCGCGAGGTCGGGATTGCGCAGCATGCGATCGGCGTGCTGCGCCATGATCACCGGCGCAAAGGGCATGTACTCGTTACGATGCAGCTTGTGGTTGAGCCAGTCGTTGACCGAATAGTCGTCGGGCCGGTACATGATCGTGCGGTGCCCCAATGCGCGCGGGCCGTACTCCAACGCCCCGGCATAACGCACCACTACATTGCCCTGCATCAGTGCCGCGGCAGCCTCGTCCGCGATGTCAGCGGGCCGCGAATAGCTAAGTCCGCCCTGGATCAGCGCCTGCTCGATCTGCTGCTCGTCGTAATCCGGCCCAATGTAGACCGAGGGCAGATCGTAGCTGCGCAGACCGTGCTCCTGCGCTAAATAGGCCAATCCCGCGCCTACTGCGATCCCCTGGTCGGACATTGCCGGAAAGACGTAGACCTGCTGGACCTGCGGCAGCTCGGCGATCAGCTGATTGACGCGCACGTTGCCGAACACGCCGCCGGCCAGCGCCACGTTGGGCAGGCCGGTGCGGCGCACGGCCGCAGCCGCATAGCCGACCATCACCTCTTCGAAGCGCTGCTGTGTGGCCGCGGCCAAATCGCGGCGGTCAAGCTGCGCCAGCTCGCGATAGGGCGAGGCATGACCCGAGGCAAAAAGTTTGAACGGGTAGACGAAGTCCTCGCCGTCGTCGCGAAGGCCGAACAGCTGCGAGACCAACGGCAGGCCCGGCGCGGGATCGCCGTGCGCGGCCAGGCCGGTGAGCTTGCCCGCCAGCAGCGGGTTGATCCCGGCGATCTGCGCCATTTCGCCGTAGAACTGGCCGGGCGAGCGCAGGGCCGACGAGCCGTAAAGAAATTTGAGCCCGCCGTTCTCAAAGGCGAACACGCGCGAGCTGTGGCCGTCGCCGTAGTTGTCCACGCTGATCACCGTGGCGTCCTGGAATCCCGAGGCCAGGGCCGCGCTGTAGCCGTGGGCCGTGTGATGGTCGATCAGCCGCACGGGCACGCCCGCGCGCATTCGCGCCAGCAGGCCGTTGAACCCGGTCATCAGCCGCCTGAACCAGCCGCAACGATAGACCGCGTGGTGGTAGAGCAGGTTCAGCCGTTGGAGCAGGCCAAACATGTCGTGCTCAAAGCTGGGGAAATGCGAGCCGAACAGCCGCGAGATGAAGTGCGTCTGGTTGCCGCAGACCGCCAGCTTTGTATCGCGTAGCCGCACACCGCTGACCTGCTCGAGCCAGTCGATCGAGCGTTGCGGGAATCCGCCGTCGAAACGTACGCGGCTCAGCCGCTCCTCGGCCACGGCCCAGAGCCGTTCACGGCCATCGAACAGGGCGGCGTTGGCGTTGCTGTCCTCGTGCAGGCAGAACAGTTGCGGCAGTTTGGTCTTGTCGTCAGGTTGCATAAGTCCAGATGAAGTTATCAGATCGCGCGCCCAGTGAACAAGGCGGCGGGCAACGCAGTGTTGCTGCGGCTTGACAGCGCGTACTCCGTGTACTTGTCTTAGTTCGATGAAAAAAGTGGCATTGATGTTCTCAGGCGGAGTCGATTCCACGGCCCTGGCCATCGGCCTGGCCGAGGAGTACGAACGAATCCACCTGCTGACCTATGACAACGGCTACGGCACGACCCGCATGAATCGCAGCGCTGCGCGCGCCCAAGAGCTGAACAGTCTGGTGGCTCCCAAATACGAACACGCGTTGATCTCGATCCGTCCGCTGTTCCAACGCGTGCTGCTCGACACCCTGGACCGCGACTACGAGCAGTACGAGTCCGGATTCATCTGGTGCATGGGCTGCAAGCTGGCAATGCACGGCCGCACCATCGCCCTGTGCCTCAAACACGGCATCGAGCACGCCTGCGACGGATCGAGCGGCGACACGCCGGAGATGGTCGAGCAGATGCCTCTAAGCCTCGAACTGGTGCGCGGCCTGTATCGCGAGTACGGCATCGAGTTCTCCAACCCGGCCTATGATGCGCGACGCGCGGACTCGGACGCGCTTCTTAGCAGCATGGGATTCAAGCTCGGGCTGCCGCTGATGGGACGTCGGCTCTCCAGCCAACCCGCGTGCCGTCCCGGCGAGCTTTACTACCTGCCCTTCCTACTGTTGGGCCAGCCGCCGCAACACGCGGAACAGACAGTGCGCCGTTTCATCGAGGACAAGTCGCAAATCGTCAGGCAGCTGATCGCCGAGCTGACCGAGGATCAGGCCGATGCAACGCGCTGAGCACATTTTACAGCCGCGGCCCATCAGCCGCCTGCGCTACTTTTTCGGATTGGCGATCTTCGTCGGGATTAATTTGGCGATCGGCGCGGCGCTGCACGCGCGGGCGCTGTTCCAGCCGCGCTTTCGCCGCGTGCTGCCTTTCTATCGACGGCAGTTCATTGCGACTCTGGGTCAGGTGTTGCGGCGGGAACGGATACTGATCGGTCCTCGCGCTTCCCGTAAATAGACGACCAGACGTCCTCCACCAGCAGCTCACGCTCGAACCAAGTGTCGCGCAACAGCTCGGCGCGCGGCGTGAACGCAATCGCCGGCCTGGGCAGCAGGTAGGGCCGGGCCAGCCACAGCCGCTGATCCTCGATCTCGCGCTCGCATTCGCGCGTGGCAAAGAACCAGTGGGTATTGCGCAGGCCCTCGGGCAGACACTCCAGGCCCGAATCGTTGTGCGCGGCGCGCGGGAAACGCTCGTACCAGCGCTGGTCCGCGGGCAGATCCACGAACACGCAGGCCGCGCTCAGCGCGGCGATCAACAGCGCCGGGGCGATGTACCACCCGACCAGACGTTTACGCGGCGCCGCGGAAAGCCAGGCACCGCCGTGGGCCATCAGCACGATCAGGAACGGCAGCACCAGAGCCAGGAACGTGGTCTTGAGCTCTTCCCAGTTCTCCTGCACGCCGAAAATCAACATGAACGTCACTACGGCCAAGGCCACTGCAGCGAACAGCGAACGCGAGCGTTGCCACAGCCCGGCCACGCCGGGCACGATCAAGGTCAGCAGCAGCAGACCGAAGCCCTTGAGCAGGGTCAGCGGCAAATGCAGCCAGTTGGGGAACGGGTAATGCGGTGTACGGATCAAGGTCTCGGCCAGCGGCCAGTTGAACAGACCGTTGAACTGAAAACGCCAACCTAAAAGGTTGTGCTCGAAAGTCGGGCGGAAACCCTCGAGGCCCGGATGCTGGGTGGGGTGAACGAGCATCCCGCCGTAGGCAAAACGATTCCAAGCCAGGTAGGGTGCGATCAGCGCGGCCGCAGCCAGGCCGAACAGCAACAGATCGCGCCAGCGCCGCTTTCTGCGCAGCAGCAAAATCAGCATCACCGGCGCGAAGATGATCGCCACATTGCGCACACCGCCCAGCGCGCCGAACATTGCGCCCGCGACCAGTGCCGAGGAATCTTCCTTTATTAAAAACAGCAGCACCAGGGTCAGCCCGACCATGCCGATGGCGTTGGGGTTGAGCAGATCCAGGGAGCCGTAAATCCCGTTGAGCGGAAACAGCAGTGCGAAGAAATAGGCCGTGCCGAAATCGAGCCCAGTGCGCCACAGCAGCGAGAAACCCAGGGCGAAAGCCAGCCCGGCCAGCGATGCATAGAACAGCCGGAAGCCTTCGAGGCCGAAAAGCTTGAACAGCGGACCGGTTGTGATCCCCGAGCCGATGCGCTGGTCTTTACTGATCAGCCCGTAGCTTTGCATGTCCACCAGGTCGTGCGGCAGCCGGTTATCCAGCTCGATCTGCCAACGCTGCTCGCCGTGCGCGTCGAGAAAATCGACCGGCTGCCCGGCGCAGAACATCGCCGGTGCAATGATGTAGGTATCCCAGTAGCCTCGCGCCCAGCCCGCGAACATGCTGTAGAACAATCCGCAGATCGCCAGCGCCGTGAACAGCACGGCCATCGCCCATAGCGTGGGCAGCTTGCGCTCAGCGCACGACAAGGCGTTCTCCGATCCACAGCGCGTCGAGCCCTGACGCAAGATAGGTGGCCACCGCATCCTCGGGCGTGTGCACGATCGGCTCGCGGTGCATGTTGAAACTGGTGTTGCAAAGCGTACCGTTGGGCACGCACTTGAGCAGGGCATGCAGCGGCGTTGCCTGCCGCTCCACGCGCTGGGCGCGGGCCGTGCCGTCGGCGTGCACCGCGTTGGGCAACAGCTGCGCCGCATGGTTGCGCAGTTTGAAGGCTGCGGTCATCAGCGGTGCGCAGGGTCCGGCCGCAGCCTCGTCGTACAGCTCGTTAAAACGTTCGTCAATGGTCGCCGGGGCAAAGGGCATGATCGGATCGCGCTCGATCATTCGCGAAACTTTCGCCGGTAGCCCGGAAACCGCGGCGCTGAACAGGATCGAACGCTGCCCCAAGGCCCGCGGCCCGAACTCGGCCCGTCCCTGAAACAGGCCCACGACCTTGCCCGCGTCGAGCATGTCCGATACGCGCTGCGGCGCGTCAATCAATGTCTCGGATTGCAGCCCCGCGTCCTCCAGGGCGATAGCGATGCGCTCGGGACCGAACTGCGCGCCCAGCGAACAGTGCTCCATCTGCGGCGCGGGCTCGATACCGTGCTCGAGCGCAACCGCGGCCGCCGCGCCCGCGCACAGCCCGCCGTCGCCCATATGCGGAAACACGAACATCCGCCTCAGTCCCGGCAGGCGCGAAATCACGCGGTTGAGCCCGACGTTGGCGAACACCCCGCCGGCCGCCGCCAACTCGTCGCGTCCGGTGGACTCGAGTAGTGCGCTGACCTTTTGCGAAACCAACTGCTCGAGCAGCGTCTGGGCCGCGGCCGCCAACTCGTGATCGCCAAATTGTTCCAGGACGCGTCCGGCCAGATCGATCAATTGCTCCACGCGCGGCTCGCCGTCAGGATCCAACCCCTGACGCAGCATCGACAGCGCCCGATCGCCGCGAGCCAACGGGGCCAATGCGCTGACCTTGCCCTCCTCGCCCTCGACGAACCCAAGCAGGCTGGCCACCGCTCCGAAAAATTGGGCCGGGCTGTTCTCAATGCCCATCCGCTCGATCTCGCGCAGCTGTGGGTCGTGTCGGTCCAAGAGCGCAGCCGCGCCGGACGAGCCGTCACCATAAGCGTCGATCGAAAGGATCAGCGGGTCGCGCATCCCGCTGTACATCAGCGCGCTGGCCAGGTGCGCCTGGTGATGGTCGACCACCGCCAGCGGACCCTGATAGCCGACGGAGCGCAGCCGCGCGCTCAGCGCCTGCCTGGAGAGCGACTCGTCGAGCTCGCGCGTCCAGCGGCTGGAGTGGATCATGCGGTGCAGCTTGCGCGCCAAACGGTTGGTCGGCCGCAACAGCAGCTGGTTGGGGTCGCTACGGCGATACCAGGGGTCGAGCACGCGGAACACGGCGCGGCCCGCTCGCTCGGCCACGGCCACCAGCTCGACCTGCGACCAGCCCAGGCCGCTGCAGCGCAGGCACTCCTCAATCGCCAGTAGCGGAAAACCCGGCTGGCGCTTGCGCCTGGTCAGCCGCTCCTCGCTCACCGCATGCACGATCTCGCCATCGCGCAGCAGGCAGGCCCCGGCGTCGTGCCCATCGCAGATCCCGAGCACGATCATTGTTGCTCCACTCGCGGCCGCCGCAGTCGCGTCCCGAGTATCAGCAGCAGCAGCCAGCCGCCGCCCGCGATCCAGATCAGCCAGAGGCTGAAGTTGGCGTGAAGCAACCAGGCCAGACCGAAGGCGAGCACCGGCAAACCCAGCAGCCCGATCGCCAGGCCGACGATCGCCGACTCGAGTGCGTCGAAGCGTCCGAGTTTCCACGCGGTCATTGCGCCGGGCAGCCATAGCGCCAGGACGAATGTCGCAACGTGGATAATCTCGATCGCGCTCATCAGCGCACTCCGCAGATGGTTGTTCGGATGCCTGTCAACTCCAACCCATTTTTGGTAGCCTAGCCTGAATTATTCATGATGGTTCGTCAACGCGAGCACGCGAGCGTACCGAACTCGTTGGTCAACGACCCTCGCCCAGATGCGAGATTGTTGGCGCTGGATACACCCCAGGCTAGACTGATGCGAGTACTTTTCACCAATACCAACTACCAGCGCCAAGTGGAGCACACCTCGCTGATCAGCGTGGTGCCGCCGTTGGATTTGGCCTACTGCGCGGCGCTGGTGCGACGCGAGATCAGCGCGGCGCAGGTCGAGATCCTCGACGCCAACGCCCTGGGACTGGACCAGACCGCGCAGCTCGAACGCATCCGCCGGTTCGACCCGCAGCTGTTGGTGCTGACCGCGGCCACGCATTCGATCAACGCCGTGGCCGGGCTGCTCGCCGGACTGGATGGGTCATCAGCGCTGAAAGTATTGATCGGCACCCACGGCTCGGCCCTGCCCGAACAGACTCTCGAACAAATCCCGCAGCTCGACGTTGTGGTACGCGGCGAGCCCGAGTACGGCGTGCTCGATATCGCGCAACGCGTTGCGGAGCAGCGCGGGTTGGATGACGTTATGGGGCTGCATTACAGGCGCGAGGGCGCGATCGAATCCACGCCTGATCGGCCGCTACTGGCGAAGCTCGACTCGCTGCCGTTCCCGGCCCGCGATTTGCTGCCCAACGCGAGCTACTCATCGCCCTACTCCGACCGCGTTACCGCGTTGCGAGCCACGCGCGGCTGTCCCGGGCGCTGTAGTTTCTGCGACAGCCACCTGCTGTTTGGCGCCCGAACCCGGGTGCGCGACCCCAAGCTTGTGGCCGACGAAATCGAGCAATGCGTGCGCGACCTGGGACTGCACTACATCGCAATCATCGATCACACCTTCACCGCGAGCCGTAAGTTCGTGATCGAACTCTGCGAGCTGCTGATCGAGCGCGGCCTGGGGCGCAAAATCCGCTGGGCGTGCAACACGCGCGTGGACATGCTCAGCGACGAGATGGTCGCGCTGATGCGCGGCGCGGGCTGCGTGGAGATCGGCATCGGCATGGAGGGCGCGGTCAACGAACAGCTCGCGGCAGTGCACAAAGGAATCACCGAGCAACAGATCGCCGAGGCGATCACGCGGATCAAACGTCAGGGCATCGTGGTCATGGGCTATGCGATCATCGGCTTTCCCGACGACGACGCCGCGTCCATCCGCGCTACAGAGCGCGCAATAAAAAAGCTCGATCCCCACGTGTTGCAGCTGAGCTTTGCCACGCCACTGCCCGGATCGCGCCTGCGCCAACAGTGCCTGGCCGAAGATCGAGTGCTCAGCGATAATTGGGACGACTACGTTTTCCTGCGCCGCTCGATCATCCGCAACAAAAGCCTCGAGACCGAGCAGCTGCAAAACATGCGCGACCAAATCGTGCGCTCGTTCTATCTGCGACCGCGCAAGCTTTTGCAGCTGGTCTATCTGCTGTTGTTTCGCGCGCGCATCAGTCGTTTTAGCGCGATCAGGGCCGGGCTCAAAGTGCTGGGGAACATGCTGCGCAGATGAGTTTCGATAAGCAAAACCTGGCGCGCTGGCTGCTCTCGCAGCGCATGGCCGACCCCCAAGGCTGGGTGCTCAGCTGGGAAGGGCCCGACGCCTTTGGCTACCCCGAGGCCACGGCCTACGCGCTGATGGCAGCCACTACTTACCCATCGGCGCTCGATGAGCTGGACCGGGTACGCCTGGAACAGATGGCGCAAGCGCTGATCTCGTCCGTGCACAAGCGCGGCGGCATCGGCAAGAACGGATCGATCTATTTGTTCGACAGCGCACTGGCCGCCGACGCCCTGGCCCGTCTGGAGCGCTCCGGTACAACCGCGCGACTGCAAGCGGCGATCCGCGACGCGCTGGAAATTTTGGGGCGGACCATCGGCCGGATGCTCAAACAGCGCGCGGCAGTGCTCGGTCATAACGCTGTGAACCGCTGGTCCACGCGGCCCGGCCCGCATCTGCTCAAGATCGTGCGCGGCGCCGAGGCGATCCCCGAGAAGCTGCGGCCCACGGGATTTAGCAACGCGTTACGCGCAATGTTGACCGACCTGGCCCTAGACGCCGACTTGCAATGCCTGCTCAACGGCGTAGCGCCCGACCGCGAGGTCTACACTCACGCCCTGTGCTATGCGTTGGAGGGATTGATCGGCTGCGGCCACGCGGGTCTGATCGACCAGCCCGACTTGCGCGGCGCGGCGCAAATGTTGGCCACGCTGCAACGGCCCGAGGGCGGGGTGCCAAGCTTCATCGATCCTCAGGCCCAGCCCGCAAGCGACTCCACGGCCCAGGCGCTACGGCTATGGCTGCTGATCGACCCCGAACGTTTCAGCGACAACATCGAGTCCGGCCTGAAATTCCTCGAATCGCTGAACAACGGAGCGGCGCCGCGCTACACGCCGCAGAGCAGCGATCGGCCGAGCTGGAGCGCGGTGTTCCTGATCCAGGCCCTGGCCTGGCGCGAACACGGGGCAATCCCCGCGGAGCTGATCTAAGTGAAGATCTCGGCCGTGGTCTGCGCGCACAACGAGCAGGACTCGATCGAAGATGTGCTGCACAAGCTGGCGCGGCTTGGCTCGCTTTACGAGCTGATCGTGGTCGACGACGGCTCGATCGACAGCACCGCTCAGATCGCCGAGGGGGCCGGTGCTCAAGTGCTGGCGCTGCGGCCCAACCAGGGCAAGGGCCGGGCGATCGCCGCGGGGATCAAGGCCGCGCGCGGCGACTGGGTGCTGTTCATCGACGGCGATGGTCAGGACCATCCGCGCGATGTACCAAAGCTGATCCAGGCCGCGACAGACGGCGCAGATCTGGTTAACGGCTCGAAGTTCATCGGCAGCATCGAACGCGGCGCGATCAGCGGGCCGAACTATTGGGGCAATCGACTGATGTCCGGGCTGATCAATCTGCTGTTCGGCGCCCGGATCAGCGATTCGCAATCCGGCTTTCGATTGATCCGCGCCAAGTTTCTCAAGGCCCTACAACTGCGCTCGGCCCAGTACGAAATCGAGACCGAGATTTTAATCAGCGCACTCAAACAGGGTCTGCGCGTGGTCGAGGTGCCGGTGCTGCGCAGCCCGCGCAGTGCGGGGCGCACCGACTTTCGACGAATCCGCAACGGCCTGCGCATCCTCTGGACGATCCTCAGGCTGCGTATGCGACGCGACAGATGAATCCTTTGGGCCTGACGGCTTTGGGTCTGCGGGCCCTGGCCGCAGGGTTCGGACGAAACGCGCGGCCGTTCAAGCTGACCCTGGCGCCGACAATGCGCTGCCCTTATTCCTGCACGTTTTGCCACGGCGATAATCCGCCGCAGTGCGACGAGGCCCCGGCCGAAGCGTTCGCCGAACTGTTCGCGCGCAACCGCTTTGTAAATTGGATCGACCTCACCGGCGGCGAGATCTTCGCGCGCAACGACCTGCCCTCGATCCTGCACGCGATCCGCAGCGAGCTGCCCCACCTGGCGGTGCTGCATTTCCCCACATCGGGCGGCGCGGACCTCGATCTGGTGCGCTCGACAGTACACGAACACCGCCTACGCTCACGCGGACGGCTGGTGGTTACGGTCAGCGTCAACGGCCCGGCCGCGCTCGATTCGCAGCTACGCAACAGCCCGGACTCTTTTGAGCGCAGCGTGCTGACCTATCTGACGCTGAGCGAGATCCCGGGTGTGGACGTTTACTTCGGCATGACCCTCGTGCCGCAAAACATCGACCAGGTGCAGGCAACCTTTGGCGCGCTCAGCGACCGCGTGCCCGGGCTGGAACCGCGCGATTTACACGTCAACTTCTTCAACCGCTCGTCGCACTTTTTCGGCAATATCAACTGCCCCGGGCTCACGTCTGAGCAGACCAAACAGGCCGCGACTAAACTGCTCGAGCTCAGACGCCGCGAGCCGCTGCGTTCGCCGCTGGATTTATTGGAGCGCTGGTTCCTGCGACTGATGCCGCTGCATTTGCGCACCGGCCGTTCGCCCGCGCGCTGCGTATCGTTGCGCAGCAACCTCTACATTGCGCCGGACCTCACGGTTTACCCCTGCACACTGTGGAATCGGCCGTTGGGAAAGCTCGAGGATTACGGCTTCGAGATCGAGCGGCTGCTTAACAGCGACGATGCGCGACAGGCGCGGCAAATGGTGGAACACGATCGCTGCCCGGGATGCTGGACGCCGTGCGAGGCGTTCCCCAGCCTGCTGAACTGGCGCTGGCCCGCGACGCTATTGCGCCGCAGCCTGCGCGACAAACGTTAGCCCTTTCTCGCCCGGTGCGAACTCGGCGCTTGCGCCGGGCTCGAGCACTATCGCCTCGAACTTGGAATCCGGCCGTGCGGCAATCTCGCGCAAGTGCCGCGGACGTCCAGGATGCAGCGACAGCGGAGGCAGGCTGGCCCAGATTCCACCCTCGTGGATCGGGATCGCGTAACGCGCGCCCAGATCGTGGGCAGCCGCGGCCGCATCCTGAGGATTCATCACGATCCGGCGGCCGAAAACCCGCGTGCCGCCAATGGGCAGCAGCGCCACGTCGCAGGGACCGAGTCGCTGGGCCGTGAGATTGAACGCCGGGCTGTAGCGCGAGTCGCCGCCGAAGAACAGGCTGCCGCCCGGGCCGCGAATTACGGCGTTGATCTCGTAGCCGCTGTGGTGCGCCTCCGCGGCGATCAGTTCCAGCGGGCCCAGGGCGCGGCTTTGCCACCACTGCAGCTCGTGAACCTCGCCCGCATGGCCCGGCCCAAGCTTTTCAACCACACCCGGCGGGGCGAAGACCGCCATTCGCGGATTGCGCGCCGCCAGAAATCGCACCGCCTTGACGTCGAAGTGGTCGGGGTGCAAATGGCTGGCCAGCACCGCGTCGATGGGCGGCAATTGATCCAAGGCAATGGGCGGAGCGTAGAAGCACGGCAAGCCGCGCAAATTGTTGCCATACCACGGGTCGGTGAGCACGGTCAGTCCCTGCCACTGGATCAGGGTCATCGAGCAGCGCAGATAGGTCACGCGCAGGCGATCGTTCATCGATTGCCGCTGATGTAACTCAGCAGATCGTCGGGCGGAGCCTGGGCCAGCAGCTTGATCATCTGCTCGTGGATCAGGCCGTTGGAGGCCACGATGAACGGCTCGAACAGATTGAGCTTGTCCCCGCCGAAATCGCTGACTTGGCCCCCGGCCTCGCTGACCAGCAGCACGCCCGCGGCCATGTCCCAAATTTTAAGTTTGAGCTCCCAAAAGCCCTCGAACCTGCCGGCCGCAACCCACGCCAGGTCCAGGGCGGCAGAGCCGATGCGACGCACGGCCTGGGAGCAGATCGAGAACTTGAGAAAGTGATCGAGGTTGGTCTGGGCCGTGTTGCGGATGTCGTAGGGAAAGCCCGTGGCCAACAGGCTGCGGTCGAGCCGCGGTTCGGGTGAGACGCTGATCCGTTGCGAATTAACGTACGCGCCCTGGCCGCGCAGCGCCCAGAAGGTCTCGCTCTGAGCCGGATGATGCACCACGCCCAGCAGCGGCTCGCCGTTTTCAAGCAGGGCGATGGACACGCAGAACGCGCGCAGACCGTGGGCATAATTGACCGTGCCGTCCAGCGGATCGACCACCCACTGGTATTCGCGGCCCTCGATGTTGCGCGCGGTCTCCTCGGAAATGATCTCGTGCTGCGGATAATGCAGGGCAATGGCCGAGCAGATCAGCTCCTCGCTGCCGCGGTCGGCATCGGTCACCAGATCGACCGGCGAGGACTTGCTGTTCACGATCAGCTCGGTGTCGAGCTTGCCCAGCAAATAGTCACCGGCCTGCTGCGCGATCTGCTTTGTAAACTCCAGCGCTTCGCGGTAATCCATAACAGCATTATTGATGAAGCCCCGCTTGCGGCGCAACTTGCCGCCGCAACGCGCCGCGCGATAGACTTCGGGCTTGTAAGAAACGCAAGAACCCGGACGGAGAAGCATGGGCGCGATCGTTCGCAAAACAGCCAGCCGCAGCGGTTGGGTGCTGCTGATCGCCGCACTGATCGGCGTGGTGCGCGGCGTGCTCGAATCGTCCGCGGGCGCGTACCTCTCCCAGGGCATGCTGACCCTCGCCCTGCGCAGCGTGGCCGGGCACACCGCCCACGCCATGGCCTGGGGACTGCTGATCGGGCTGATCCTCGGACTGTTCAACCTGGCGAATTTTTCGTTGCTGCGCACGCGCGGCGGGCGCGTAACAGCGGCCGTGCTGTTCACGGCCTACTGGCTGTTTTTCGCGGTCATCGCTTTTCTGCACGCGGCCCTGGCCTACGAATCGCACATCCCGGCGGACTACCGCGAGCAAGTGACATTCGACGTGACGCTGAACACCCTGCTGCTGCCGATGCTCAGCGAGGCGGTCAACGGCTGGTCGTCGGCCTTTATCCGACCGCTGCTCGGACTGGCGCTGTTGGGCACGGCCATCGCTGTGGGATTGCCGTTGTTGATCGGTCTGCTGGTCCGCGCATTGCGGCGCAAACGGGCCGAGGCCGCGCCGCTGCAGGGCAAGAACGCACTGTGGCCGGGTCTGGTCGGCCTGGGCCTATGGGCCCTGACAGCCGCGCTGCCGGGTCTGCTCGGGCAAAAGCCGGAGCCCACGGCGTTTCCGGTGGTGCTGATCAGCATCGACACCCTGCGCGCCGACCACTTAGGCTGCTACGGCTACGAGCGCGCGTTCACACCGGTGCTCGACCGCCTGGCCGAGGAAGGGGTGCTCTTCGAGCAGGTCGCCAGCCTCTCGCCGTGGACCCTGGCCAGCCACGTGACCATGCTCAGCGCGCAAAACCCCCTGGCCCACGGCGTGACCTCGATCCGGCTGCGGATTCCCCAGCGCACGTTCCTGCTCCAGGAGCTGCTGAGCAACGCCGGCTATGCCACGGGCGCGGCCGTGAGCAACTTCCTGCTCTCGCCGGACTACGGCTTCGCCCAGGGATTTCAAAGCTACGTCTACCTGCCCGAGCAGCGCGGCGAATGGGCCGCTGCCGCGGCGCGCGAGTTCTTCGATCACAACGCGAAGCGACCGTTCTTCTTTTTCCTGCATACCTACGATCCGCACTATCCGTACGACGCGCCGCTGTTCTACAACGACCGCTTCTGGAAAAACCGGCCCGAGCCGCTGGGCTTCCCCGACTCGTTCCCCGAGTTCGCCCGCGAGAACCTCGAGCTAACCGCCGAACAGCTCGAGTACGTACTGGCGCGCTACGACGCGGAGGTCGCCTACTCCGACCACGTGGTGGGCCAGACGATCAGCGAGCTGCAACGGTTGGGGATCTACGATCAGGCGCTGATCGTGGTCACCTCGGACCACGGCGAGGAGTTCCTCGACCACGGATTCCTCGGCCACTCGGTCACGCTCTACGACGAGGTGTTGCACGTGCCGCTGATCGTCAAGCTGCCCCACGGCAGGCTGGCCGGGACCAGAATCGAGCAGCAGGTAAGGCTGAGCGATTTGCCGGCGTTCATCGCGGCCCAGGCCGGATTGCAGTTCCCCGATCCGCATGAGGGGCGAGATCTGAGCTATTTGCTCGGCGATGAGAACGCTGCGGAGCCCGGCCCCGCTCTGGCCTTTACCAACCTCTTCGGTCCGCCGCGTTTCTCACGGCGCGCCGCGGGCTGGAAATGGATCAGCCAGGCTGAATTTCACTACGGGCAATATGAACGCACGGCTGACGAACGGCTGTTCGATCTTGACCAGGATCCCCGTGAAGGCAACAACCTCGCCGGGGAGCTGCACGAGCAGGCGGCCCAAATGGCCCAAGCGGCGGCCAGAGAGATCGAGGCGCTGAAGTCGATCAGCGCGATTCACGGCGGTGCATCGCAACGGGACATCGACCCGGAGACGCTGCAGCGTCTCAGAAGCCTGGGCTATTTACAGTAGGACGCTCTCGACCATCGCGATCAGCCGTTCGGGCCTGATCGGCTTGGCCAACACCAGCGGCTGTTTACCGTCCTCCTCGGGTCCCTCATCGTTCGAGGGGCGGGCGCTGAGCATGATAATCGGGAGTTTGCTGTAGCGTTCGATCGACCGCAGGCTGCGGGCCAGCTCGCGGCCGGTGATCCCGGGCATCAGCGTATCGAGTACGCACAGGTCGAACTGCTCGACCTCGGCCAGTTCCAGGGCCCTCTCGCCGTTGGCTGCGGTTTGCACGGTATAACCTTGGCTGCGCAACAGGTCGGCCACGGCGATCAATACCATCTCGTCGTCGTCGACCAATAGGATTTTCTTTGTCATGGTCCACTGATTCTATCCGCGGCGGGCTCAGATTGCCACACAGGCGGGTTTCGGGGGTAAAGATCGAAAAATCGGTCTTTCCTCACCCCACTATAAATTCAATGCAAGTCGCGTGCCTACTACCTCGGTGTGCACGTATATGCTAACGTGGTGTCGATGAAACCGCTCGTCGTACTGGTCAATCCGCTGGTGGGTGATCCCTATGAGTTCACCCGCGACAAGCGCCCGCTCCCCCTGGGATTGCTCGGCGTGGCCGCCGCGATTCAGGGGCGTTGCGAATGCGTATTGGTCGACCAGCGGATGACGCCGGACTGGGAGCGCAAGCTCGGCGCGCTGCTTCAACGCGGGCCTTTGATGGTCGGAATGCACGTGATGGGCGGCTCGCAGATCAGGCCGGGAATTGCATTGAGCCGCTGGATCAAGCGCCGCTGCGACGCGCCGCTGGTCTGGGGCGGAGCTTTCGGCAGCTTCGCGCCGGAGATCGTGCTGGGCGAGCCGACGGTGGACATTGTGGCCCGCGGCGAGGGCGAGACCGTGGCCCCGGCGCTGGTCGCGGCCCTGGAAAACGGCTCGGACCTGCGCGATGTGCAGGGCATCGCTTATCGTAACAACGCCGACGTAGAGTTGACGTCGGAGCCGCCGTTGGTCGAGCTCGAGCTGCTGCCCGAGCTGCCCTACGAGATGCTCGATTTGCGCAATTACGACTGGTCTGCGGGCGTCAACGTGCGCGATGACCGGCTCAAGCTGCAGATCGAGACCAGCCGCGGCTGCCTGGGACGCTGCGTATTCTGCTACAACCCGTTCGTCAACCGTTCGTCGTGGCGCGCGCAGAGCGCCCAGCGCACCCTGGAACGCATCACCCATCTGGTCAAAGACCTGGGCGCGGGCCAGCTGGACCTGATCGACGACAGCTACTTCGAGGACCTCCAGCGCGTATCCGCAGTGGCGCAGGGAATGATCGAACGCGGCGCGGCAGTGCCGCACCTGATCAACGGCGGCAAGGTCGGCCCGCTGCTCCAAATGTCGGAGCAAGAGCTGGAACTGTTGGCGCGCGCCGGATGCGAGGTGATCCACATCGGCGCCGAATCGGGCTCGGATCGCGTGTTGCAGCTGATGGGCAAGGACAGCAGCGTGGAGCAGATCCGGCAGGTCAACCTCAAGCTGGGCACGGCGGGCATCGCGCCCTCGTTCTACTTCATGGCCGGCATGCCCGGCGAGAGCGACGCGGACCTCGACGCGAGCATGGCGCTGATGATCGAGCTGACCCGCGACAACCCGCTGACCAAGATCGTGGCCAGCTTCGTGTTCACACCCTACCCGCGGACTCCGGGCTACGACCTGGCGTTGCGCCACGGTCTGCGGCCGCCGTCCGATTTGCGCGCCTGGTCGCGCTTTGACAGCGTGCGCACCGAGCAGGGCTGGCTCAGCCCGCGCATGCGGCGCCGGGCCAAGCGGCTGTTCTTCTATGTGATCTGGATCGACCGCAAGGTCGAGGACCTGAGCCCCTCGCCCCTGGTGCGGCTGGTGGCCGGGCTGTTCAGGATTCCAGCGCGGCGACGGCTCGAACACGCCTGGCTGGGCCTACCGCTCGAGATGTGGATCGGCAAGCTCGGCCTGGGCTGCCAGCGAATGCTGGCCAGGCTGGGCCGCACGTTGCGGCGCAGGGTAACGCGGACCAGCGTGGGGCCCTGTGAAACGCAAAGCGTTACGCAACGCAGCGCGGTAAACATCGGCAGCAGCATGGCCGAAGATCGACGGGCCGCCCAATGAGCAAACGCACCCTCAACCTGCTGCTGGGCGTAGGTCTGTTGCTGATCATCGGCGGGGTGCTGATCGCCCTGCTGTGGCCCGAGAAACCCATTGAGCAGGCGATGGAGCAGGTGCTGGCGACCATGCCGGGAAACGCCTTTGGCAAAATCGACAACTTCAGCTACACCAAGTCCGACCGCGGACAAGTGCTGTGGCGAATCGACGCCGAGCGCGCAGAGTACTTCCAAGACGAGGACCGTGCGGTGCTCGACACCATGGTCGCGCTGTTCTACGACGATCAGGGGCGCGAGTTTACGCTCAGCGCCGCGCGCGGCGAGATGAACACCGCGACCCAGGACATCGACGTTTCGGGTGGGATTACAGCCTCGACCTCCGAGGGATTTCAGCTTATTACGACCTCGGCGCACTACGACCGCGAACAAGGAATCGTCTCTACGGACGATCCCGTGCTATTCTTTGGTGACGGCATTACGGTCCACGCCGTGGGCATGCAGGTCCGGATCGAGGATCAACAGGTAACGCTCAAACAGGCCGTGAGGGCCTTGGTCCTAGAGAGGAGCGAACAATCGGACGCACAGTCAATTCCCGCAGTGCCCTGGTAGCGCTTACCGTGCTGCTGGCGCTGGGCCTGTTGTGTCCGGTAGCGACGTGGGGCCAACAGCCCACGCCCACACCGCCGGAAACGCCCGAGGTGCCCCCGGAGCTGCCTCAGCCCACCGGCGTGGCCCAGACCGACGAACCGTACTTCGACTACCTGGACCCCCAGACGCCGATCAACATCGTCTCGGACAAGCTCGAGGCCGACAATAAAAGCCGGATCGTCAAATTCATCGGCAACGTGGTCGCGGTCAAAGGCGACGCGGTGATGCGCAGCGACATGCTGATCGTGCGCTACGCAGCCCAGGGGGGCGACCTGGAGAAAGTCGTGGCCGTAGGCCGGGTGGTGATGGTCCAGACCGACCGCCGAGTGCTGTGCGAGCAGGCGACCTACACCCAAGCCGACGGCAAACTGCTGCTCGAGGGCAATCCCCAGGTCTGGCAGGGAACCGACTTCATCAGGGGCCGCACGATCACCTTCTGGTCCGGCTCCGAACGGGTGCAGGTCCAGGGCAGCAGCACCGAACGGGTGACCACGGTAATCACGCCGGGCTCCAGCGGACCGCTGTTCAACGACGGCGCGGACCAGCCCTCGCAGCCCGGGGAAGCCCAGGGGGATCAACAGTGAGCCAGAGCCGACCCCGCCCGACCCTGGCAACCCACGACCTGGTTAAGGTCTTTAAGGAACGACGGGTTGTGGACGGCGTGAGCGTCGAGATCACCGCCGGAGAGGTAGTCGGGCTGCTGGGCCCCAATGGCGCGGGCAAGACCACCACGTTCTACATGATCGTCGGGCTCTATCGTCCGGACGACGGCTCGGTGACCCTGGGCGAGGCCGATATCACCAAGCTGCCGATGTACCGGCGGGCGCGGATGGGCATCAGCTACCTGCCCCAGGAGCCCAGCGTATTCCGCAAACTCACGGTGGAGGACAACATCCGTGGGATCCTCGAGACCCTACCGCTGAAAAAACCCCAGCGCGAACAGCGGCTGGACCAGCTGATGGACGACCTGGGAATCGGCCATTTACGGCGCAACAAGGCCTACAGCCTGTCCGGCGGCGAGCGGCGGCGGGTCGAGATCACTCGGGCCCTGGCCACAGACCCCGATTTTATCCTGCTCGACGAGCCGTTCGCGGGCATCGACCCCATTGCGGTGATCGATATCCAAAACATCGTCGGACAGCTAAAGAAGCGTGGAATAGGCGTTTTAATCACCGACCACAACGTGCGCGAGACCTTGAACATCTGCGAGCGCGCTTATATAATTCATCAAGGGAAGCTGTTGGAAAGCGGGAACCCGGAAAAGATAGCAAACAGCAAGCAAGCGCGGGAAATCTACCTGGGCGACCGCTTTTCGCTCTGATATGGATAAACTACCCTAATGGCCCTCGAGCTAAGACAAAGTCTCAAGTTATCTCAACAACTTATAATGACGCCGCAATTACAGCAGGCGATCAAGTTGTTGCAGCTCTCGCGGCTGGAGCTGGTCGAGCTGGTGCAGCAGGAGATCAACGAGAACCCGGTGCTCGAGACCCCGGAACCGGGCGAGGAACCGCCGGCAGAAACCAACCCCGAGCAGAGCGTCGAGCCGATGAGCGTCGAGCCGGCCGAGCTGCCCAATGTGCCGGAAAACATCGACTGGGCGACCTATCTGGAACGCACGTCGGTCAACAACTACCGCGGCGGATTCGAGGACGAGGAGCGCTCCGAGGTCGAGTCGGTACTCACCAGGCCCGAATCGCTGACCGACCACCTGCTGTGGCAAATCAAGATGAACCGCATCGATCACGAGCAGGAGCTGGCCTGCGGCCTGCTCGTGGGCTACATCGACGACGACGGCTACCTCAAGGCCGATCTGGCCGAGGTCGCGGCGGCCAACAACGTGGCCCTGGACCTGCTCGAAAGCGCCCTGGCCCGGATCCACAACATGGACCCCATCGGCGTGGGCGCGCGCGACCTGCGCGAATGCCTGCTGATCCAGCTCCAGGCCTCGGGCCAAGGCGACTCATTGGCCGCCAAGCTGGTCGACCGACACCTGCCGGACCTGGAAAAACGCAATTACAAGGCGATAACCCAGGCATTGAAGGTCAATAACGATCAGATCGCCGGAGCGCTCAAGCAGATCTCGATGCTCGAACCCAAGCCCGGCCGGCCGTTCGGCAGTTCCAACACCCAGTACATCACTCCGGACATCTACGTCTACAAGATCAGCGGCGAGTTCGTGATCGTGCTCAACGACGACGGTCTGCCCAAGCTGCGGGTCTCGAACTACTACCGGCAAATTCTCTCCGACCGCGCCAGCGCCTCGCCCAAGGAGCGCGAGTACATCCAGGACAAGCTGCGCTCGGCGATGTGGCTGATCCGCAGCATCCACCAGCGGCAACGCACGATCTACAAGGTCACCCAGAGCATCGTCAAGTTCCAGCACGAGTTCTTCGAGCGCGGCGTGGCGCACCTCAGGCCGTTGATCCTGCGCGACGTGGCCGAGGACATCTCAATGCACGAGTCGACGATCAGCCGCGTAACCACCAACAAATACGTGCACACGCCCCAGGGGATCTACGAGCTGAAATACTTCTTCAACTCCGGAATTTCGTCGGGCAACGGTGAGGCAGTGGCCTCGGAGAGCGTGAAGAACAGAATCAAGCAGATCGTCAGCTCCGAACGGCAAAAAAAGCCGTTTTCGGACCAGGAGATAGTACGAATCCTTAAGTCGGAGGATATCATTATAGCGCGGCGCACGGTGACCAAATATAGAGAGGTGCTCGGCATTCTCTCGTCGACCAAGCGTCGTAAAATCCTTTAATACTCCCTTTTTCCAGGAGGACTCTAGATGAGGATTTCCGTAACTTTCCGTCATACCGAGCCCACAGATGCACTCAAGGAGTACGCCGAGACCAAGTTCGGCAAGGCCAAGAAATACCTTGAGGAGCCGCTGCAGGCCGAAGTAGTGCTCACGGTCGAAAAATTTCGGCACATCGCCGAGATCAACCTCCGGGCAGATGGAACAGTGTTCAACGGGACCGAATCCAGTGACAACATGTATTCATCCATTGACCTGGTAGCGGACAAGCTCGAGCGCCAGATCAAGAAACACAAGACCAAGGGCAAGAGCAAGGCTGTCCATGCGCGGAACGCCGCGCAACAGTCCCTTGGGAAAGAATAGCGGAAGACCTAGAAACAGAGATGAAAATCGCTGAAATTCTTGCGGCCGAGTCGGTCTGCGCCGACTTGAACGCCCGGGGCAAAGTAGAGGTGCTCAAAGAGCTGATCCAGCTGGTGGCCCAAGCCCATCGGTCGATCAACCGCGAGGAGTACCTGACGATCTTGATGGAACGCGAACGGCTGGGCAGCACCGGCGTGGGGGACGGCGTCGCCATCCCCCACGGCAAGGTGCGCGGCGGCAATCAGGTGATCGCTGCGTTCGGCCGCTCGAAAACAGGCGTGGACTTCGACGCCATCGACGACAAGAAATCGCACCTGTTCCTGTTGCTGATGGCGCCGGACAACTCGGCCGGATTGCATCTCAAGGCGCTGGCCAAGGTCAGCCGGATGCTCAAGCGGGCCGAAACCAGGCAGGCGTTGATGGAAACGGCGGACGCGGACGAGATCTATCGCATCCTGACTTCGGAGGACTAATTCGACAATGGTCGAGACCCTTGTCCAGCGCGGCAGCGGGATGACCGTCGAGCAGATCATGAGCCAGCGGGATTTCCCGCTGAAAATGCGTCTGCTGGCCGGTCGCAGCGGACTGTCCAACGAGATCCGCGTTCGCTACGTGCAGAAACCGGGGCTGGCGCTGGCCGGGTACACCGACTACCTGATTCCCCACCGCATCCAAGTCTTCGGCAAGACCGAGATCAGCTATTTGCGCAGCCTGGACCTCGAGCAACAGCGCGAGAGCATGCGCCGTTTCTTTGACGCGGCGGACATCGCCTGCTGCATCGTCGCCCGCGGCATGGAAGTCCCGCCGATGATGGTCGAGGCCTGCGAGAACGCCGGCGTGCCGCTGCTGCTCACAGAGCTGCTGACGCCGGACGCGATTGCGATTCTCACCCGGGTGCTCACCGCGCATTTCGCCACGCGCGACTCGCTGCACGGCGTGCTGCTCGACGTCTTCGGCGTGGGAATCCTACTGATGGGCGATTCGGGGGTCGGCAAATCCGAATGCGGACTAGACCTGATCCTCAAGGGGCACCGGCTGGTGGCCGACGATCTGGTCGAGGTCTCGCTGCTCCCGCCGGCGAGCATCTACGGGCAGAGCCCGGAGATCACACGCTACCACATGGAGGTGCGCGGCCTGGGCGTGCTCAACATCAAGGAGCTGTTCGGCGTCTCGGCGGTGCGCGACCGCAAGAAAATCCAGCTGGTGATCACCTTCGTCGAGTGGGACGAGAGCGTGGAGTACGACCGCATCGGCCTGGAGCAGGACCAGATCCGCATCATGGAGACCGAGCTGCCGCACATCGTGCTGCCGGTGCGTCCCGGCCGCAACCTCACGGCGATCGTCGAGGTCGCGGCCCGCGACTTTCTGCTCAAGCTCGAGGGCTATCACGCGGCCCGCGAGTTCCAGAGTCGATTGCTGGACCAGATCGCAGATCCGCACAACAACGCCCCTCTCGACGAGGAACCGGAGTGACCGACCTCAGCCTGGCGATAGTCACCGGGCTCTCGGGCTCGGGCAAGACCGTGGCGATCCACGCTCTGGAGGACGCCGGCCTGTACTGCGTGGACAACATCCCGGTGCGGATGCTCAGCACGCTGTGCGAGTGGGCCGCGGGCGGGCACGAGATCAACCGCGTGGGCCTGGTGCTGGACACGCGCGACCCGGACGTACCGCTGATGCTGCCCGAGGTGCTGCAAGGGCTCAAGCAAGGCGGCGTCGCGGTCAAAGTGCTGTTCCTGGACTGCGAGGACGAGGTTCTTATTCGACGCTTCTCCGAGACCCGCCGCATGCATCCGATGTCCAAGGGCGGCGACGTGGCCGAGGGAATTTTGCGCGAGCGCGAAGCGTTGGCCAACCTGCCCGAGCTGGCCGATGTGCAGCTGGACACCAGCGGGATGTCCGTGACCGAGCTGCGCGAGGCCGTGGGGCAGGCTTTCGCCTCGGTGGGCTACGAACGGCGGCTGCACGTCAAGGTGATGAGCTTCGGCTACAAACTGGGCCTGCCCTCCGAGGCCGACCTGGTGTTCGACGTGCGCTTCATCCCCAATCCGTTTTACGTGCATGCCTTGCGACCGCTGACCGGCAAGGACGAGGCGGTCAGCCGCTGGGTGCTCGAGGCCGGACCCACCGTCGAGTTCATCGAGCGCGTCGAACAACTGATGCTGTTTCTGCTGCCGCACTACCTGTATGAGGGCAAGAGCTACCTCACGCTGGCCATCGGCTGCACCGGCGGACAACACCGCTCGGTGGCGTTGACCGAAGAGATCGCCCGCCGTCTGAAGTCCGCGGGCCACGAGATCAGAATCAAACACCGAGACCTGCAGCGCTAGATTCTCGGGAGAAAGGAACCAAATGGTCGGGGTGATCGTGATCGCGCACGGTGGGCTCGCCGAGACGTTGATCAACACCGCACGCATGATATTGGGCCAGATCGATTCGCCGCCGGTGTCACTCGACGTGGACGGCACCGATCCGGCAGACGTAATCGGGCCGCGCCTGGAGGAGACCCTACGCCGGGCCGCGTCGCCCAAGGGTGTGCTGATCATGACCGACATGTTCGGCGGCACCCCGGCCAACGTGGCGCTGAGCTACCTGGATCCGGGCAAGGTCGAGGTGGTGACCGGAATCAACCTACCGATGCTGCTCAAGGTGATCGAGGAACGCGGCCAGTATCCGCTGGGCGAGCTGGCCTCGCGAGTACAGCACGCCGGCCGCGAGAACATCATGCTCGCCAGCGCGCTGCTCAATCCTTAGCATGGAGCGCCGCACGACTTTATTGGTTCGCAACAAGCTGGGCCTGCACCTGCGCGCCAGCAGCAAGATCGTCAACATGGCCAACCGGTTCGAGTCGCAGATCCACATGCAGCGCGACGGTCGCAAGGTCAACGCCAAGAGCATCATGAGCATCGCCACCCTCGCCGCGCCCAAGGGCTCCCAGGTCGAGCTGACGGCGCTGGGCCCCGACGCGGCCACGGCCGTCGATCAAATCAGCAAGCTGTTCGCCGACAAGTTCGGAGAGGAATGATGACCTCGGCCCCAGGACAGGTCGTGTTGCGCGGGATCAAAGGCTCGCCGGGCATCGTCGTAGGCCACGTGAGGCTGGTCGACCGCAGCCAGCCGCAGATCCCGCGGCGGATGATCGAGCCCTCCACCGCCTCGCGCGAGGTCGAACGGCTGCGCGAGGCCGTGCTGCAGGGCAAGTCCCAGCTGACCGAAGTCAAAGAGCGGATGGACACCATCGAGGGCTCGGAGCACATCTACATCATCGAATCGCACATGGCGATCCTGGCCGACAAAGTGGTGATCTCCGACATCGTCGACACGATCCGCACCGAACGGATCAACGCCGAGTGGGCCGTGGATAAGGTCTTCGGTCGGCTGCGCCGGATCTTCGACACCATCGAGGACGAGTATCTGCGCGAGCGCAAGAGCGACCTGGACCACGTCCAACGTCGGGTGATCAGCAACCTGATGGGCGTCAAGCGCGAGCGACTCGACGAGATCCACGAGGAGGTCGTGGTCGTGGCTCACGACCTGAGCCCGGCCGACATGGCGCACATCGACCGTAGCAAGATCAAGGGGATTGCCCTGGACATCGGCGGCCAGGCGAGCCACACCACGATCCTCGCCCGCGCGCTGGAGATCCCGCTGGTGGTCGGCCTGGAGAAGATCAGCCAGGAGGCGAACCAGGGCGGCGAGATCATCCTCGACGGCCTGGCCGGGCTGGCGATCCTCAACCCCGAGCTCTCGACCGTCGAGAGTTACGTCAACCGCAAGCGCGCCTACCAGCTCGAGGAGGAGCAGCTGCTGGCGATCGTTGATCGGCCGAACCAGACCCGCGACGGCCGACCGCTGAGGCTCTCGGCCAACATCGAGTTCCCGGACGAAATCCCGGCGATGCACCGTCACGGCGCGCGCTCGGTGGGGCTGTTCCGCTCGGAGTACCTGCTGATGCTGCACCGCGACCTGCCCGACGAGCAGGCGCACTACGAGTTCTACTCCGAGGTGCTCAAGCGCACGGCGCCCGACCCGGTGACGATCCGCACCCTGGACGTGGGCACGGATAAATTGCTGACCAACATCGCCCATCCACGCGAGGCCAACCCGGCGATGGGACTGCGCGCGATCCGCTTCTGCCTCAGCCGACAAGATATCTTCCGCGTCCAGCTTCGCGCTCTCTTGCGCGCCTCGGTCCACGGCGAGCTGCGAATCATGTTCCCAATGATCAGCGGCGTCGACGAACTACGATCGGCCAAGGCGCTGCTCAAGCAGGTACAGCAGGAGCTGGACGACGAGGGCGTGGAATACCGCAAACAGGTCCCGCTGGGCGCGATGATCGAGGTCCCGTCGGCGGCGATCATGTCCGACGTGCTGGCCCGCGAGGTCGACTTCTTCAGCGTGGGCACCAACGACCTGATCCAGTACTCGCTGGCCGTGGACCGCGTCAACGAACACGTCAACTATCTGTTCGATCCGCTGCATCCGGCGATCATCCGCACCCTGCACCTGTTAGTGCGCTCGGCCCACAACGCCGGGATCGAAATCGCGATCTGCGGCGAGATGGCCGGCGAGCCGATCTACCTGCCGCTGCTGCTGGGCCTGGAGATGGACGAGCTGTCGATGAACTCCTCCAGCTTCCTACGGGTCAAGAGCATCCTGCTGGGCACCGACTACGCAGCGTCCCAGCAGATGGCCCAAAGCGCCCTGCAGTGCCACACGGCCGCCGAGGTGCGCGCGCTGGTGCACGGGCACCTGCGCGAACATCACCCGGACCTGTACAAGGAAAAGCAGCTCTAGCCCGATACGGGCTTGATCAGACCAACTTGCGGCTGACTTTGAGTCGTTCGATGTAGTCGTAGAAATAGCGCTCGGAATCGCCGTGGAACTTGATGAACTGCAAGCCCATGCCGGACTTGACCCCGCGCTGCCGGGCCTCCTCGCGATAGACCGTGCGCACCACGCGGCACTCGACGGTGACCACTTCCATGATGTCCAGCACGTACATCTTGAGCACGATCGTGGAGTCTTTATCCAGCGGCTCGTCGCTGACCACGAATAGGCCGCCCTTGCTGATGTTGTGCGCGTACTGCTCGATCAGCGGGGCCGGAGTGTCGAACATCACCTTGAGCACCTTGTCGATGCGCGGCTCTTCGCGATGCTCGCCGATCTCTTGGATCAGCGAGTGCAGCAGGGCGTTGTAGCGCTCGTTTTTCTCGAGAAACATCACGCCCATCTCGCCCTGGGCCATGCTGGTGGCCATCGAACCGCTACGCCAGCGCACTACACCGTGGATCTCGATCTTCTCGTCGTCGTTTTCGATCTGCACCACCACGCGCACGTTGGGATTGAAGACCTTGCGGCCGGTGATCGCCACGCCCGAGCGCGAGAGGTTTTTGACGAAGCCCAGGTGTTGTGGTTTGTCCAGCCCGTAGAATACCTTGAGCCTGCGCGAAACACGCTCCTGGCTACGCTTGCTTCGGTCGTTCACCATCCCCCCGCCTCAAGCTGCTTTGACAAACCGTAACCGATTGCCGGTCCCAAGCACAAGCAAAGGTTTTTACGCGAGGATCGCAAGGCGCAGCAGTAGGGGATTGATGAATAATCATCGCAAGAATTGTTTGCCCGATCTAACCCGGGCTGGACATTGCTGCTATACTCTGGCGGTTTTCGCTTCCGGAGCGCATTGATGACCGAGGCTGGCGACCAGCGCACATTCCGCAGCATTGCTGCCGTTTTCATCATGATGGGCCTGTGTAAGGTCTTTGGCCTGCTGCGCGACGTGCTGATCGCCAAATACTTCGGCGCCTCGGCCAACACCGACGCCTACATGGCCGCGCACCTGGTCCCGGTGCAGCTCGCCAGCGCCCTGGGAACGGCCCTGGCGCTGTCGCTGATCCCGGTCTACCTCTCGCTGCCCAAGGACGATCGACGCTCGTTGGTCGATTCGCTGTTCAACCGAACGGCGCTGGTGCTGCTGTTGCTCTCGACTCTGGGCGTGCTGTTCCCCGGCGCTGCGATCAAGGTGCTTGCGCCGGGTTTCGACGCCGCGACCTCGCAGATTGCAGGCCGCTTTTTCCGCCTGATAGCAATGGTTTTCGCCTTTATCTCGCTATCGGGGATGCTCGGCGGCGTAATGAACGCGCGGCGGCGCTTTGCTCTCCCCGCGGCCGGACCGGGAATCCTCAACCTCTCGATCATCGCCGCGGTGTTGCTGCTCTCGCGCAAGATGGGCATCAACAGCGTGGCCCTGGGAATCTTAATCGGCGGGCTGGCCCAACTGGCGATCTACGGACTCTACCTACGCTTGATCGGCCACCGTCACGACTTCAGGGTACTGCGCCCTCACCCGGCCTCGCGCCAGGTGTTCAAGCTCTTCGGACCGATCTTCGTCGGCCTGGCCCTGGGGCAACTGAGCCTGCTGGTCAACAACGCCCTGGCCTCGACCCTCGACGAGGGAAGCATCACGGTCATGGGCTACGCCTTTAAGATGCTGACCCTGGTGATCGGGCTGTTCCTGCCGATCTCGACGGTGCTCTTCCCCGAGCTCTCGCGCTCCGTGGCAGCCCAGGACGATGCCGCCACCCAGCGCCACGTCAACCGCGGACTGCGGCTGATCGTGTTCCTGGCACTGCCCTCGACCGTAGCGCTGATCGTGCTGGGCCAGCCGATCGTCAACGTGCTGTTCCGCCACGGCGAGTTCGACGCGGACGCGGCGCGGGCAACTGCCTGGGCGCTGTACGCCTTCGCTCCGGGGCTGATCGGCATCGTAGCCAGCGAATTCCTGGCACGGGCGTTCTACTCGCTCAAGGACGCCCGCACGCCGATGTTGATCAGCGCCTCGACCCTGGCGCTGAACATCGTGCTCAACCTGATCCTGATCAAGGTGCTGCCCGCGCCCTACCGCTACCTGGGTCTGGCCGCCGGCACCTCGGCCTCGATCCTGGTCAACGTCAGTGTAATGATGCTGGTGCT
This sequence comes from Candidatus Alcyoniella australis, assembly GCA_030765605.1. Classification (NCBI taxonomy): domain Bacteria; phylum Candidatus Lernaellota; class Candidatus Lernaellaia; order Candidatus Lernaellales; family Candidatus Alcyoniellaceae; genus Candidatus Alcyoniella; species Candidatus Alcyoniella australis. Next base: position 28,116 of record JAVCCG010000038.1, on the reverse strand, counting down.
GCGGGCCCGGATCAGCGGGCTGAGCTTCAGGCCGTTCATCTTGGGAGCGGCCGTGACCCTGGTGTTGGCGCTGACCATGGGCGCTTGCTGCTGGGCCACGTTCCGGCTGGTCGGATCACGCACCTACGAGGTCGTGGCCCTTGGCGCGTCGATTGTCGTGGGAATCGGAAGCTACGCCGCGTTGACATTGGGCACCCGGCGCACCGAGGCGCTGAAGATCCTGGCCCAGCTGCGGCTGCTGGCTCAACGCAGGCGCTGACGGGCTGGACCACGGTCCGGGCTTGTGTTATCAGGGATCAAAATTGCGGGGCTGAAAATGATCGATATCTCGGTAGTCATTCCGTTTTATAACGAATCCGACAGCCTGCCCGAGCTGATCGACAGGCTGCTGGCCGTGCTCGACGCTCTGGACCGTAAGTTCGAGATCCTGCTGATCGACGACGGCTCGAGCGACAACGGATTCCAGATCGTGCGCCAACGCCGCGAGCTGCGACCCGAGGTCCGCGGAATCCGGCTGCGCAGCAATTTCGGCAAGGCCGCGGCCCTGGCCGCGGGGTTTTCCGAAAGCACGGGAGCGATCGTGATCACCATGGACGCCGACCTGCAGGACGATCCCAAAGAGATCCCGCGCTTTCTCGACGAGCTGGACAAGGACTTCGACCTGGTCTCGGGCTGGAAGCAGGTGCGCCACGATCCACTCGAGAAACGGCTGCCCAGCAAGCTGTTCAACGCGATGACCTGCAAACTCACCGGCGTTAAGCTCCACGACTTCAACTGCGGGTTCAAGGCCTACCGCCGCGAGGTGCTCACCGAGATCTCGCTTTACGGCGATCTGCACCGCTTCATCCCGGCGCTGGCAGCGGGCCGCGGCTTCCGCGTGGGCGAGATCGCGGTGGAACATCACGCGCGGCAGCACGGCAAAAGCAAATATGGGATCGAGCGCTACACACGTGGATTCCTCGATCTGCTGACCGTGCTGACCCTGACCCGTTTTTCGCGCCGTCCGGCGCACCTTTTCGGCGGCGGCGGCGTGCTGCTCTCCGCAGCCGGACTGCTGATCAACTTCTACATGACAGTGCTGTGGGTCGTCGGCGAGCGTCCGATCGGCAACCGACCGTTGTTCTTCCTGGGAATCCTGCTGTTGATCGTGGGGGTTCAGTTCATCTCCCTGGGATTGCTGGCCGAGATCATCACCCGCAGTCTGGCCCGCGATGAACACCCGTACTCGATAGCCGAGCGGATCGAATAACGCGCGGATTGGACGAATGCTCTCCAAAACCGTGAAGCGCCTTGAGGACCCTCGAACGGCGCGGATCGCGGCGCTGCTGATCATCGCGCTGTCGATCCTACCGCGGCTGATCAACCTCGACGCCCCGATCTGGGACGCCCATTCCTGGAACCAGTGCAGCGCGGCCACAGTGGCGCGCAACCTGTGGATCTCGGACTTGGACTGGCTGCATCCCGAGTGGGACGTGCTCAACGCTGGCTCGGCCCGACCGCACGTCGAGGCCGAGGAAGCGCCGATCTACCATTTGCTGTTGGCCGCGGGCTATGGCCTGCTCGGGCGCGAGAGCCTGGGCTGGGCGCGACTGGTGACGATCCTGCTTTCGCTGCCCGGCGCGCTGTGGCTTTTCGCCCTGATGCGGCGCGAGCTGGGAGCGCGCGCCGCGGTCTTCGGCCTGCTGTTCTACTGCTTCTCGCCGCTGATCCTGTTTTTCAACCGCGCCGTGGCCTCGGACGGTGCGATGGTCGCCTTTGGCATCGGCGCGGTCTACTACTTCAGACGTTACTCCGAAGACGGCGGGGCCGCATGCTGGCTGGCGTCGCTGTGCTGCCTGGTGCTCAGCGGCCTGTTCAAACCATTCGGCCTGCTGGTGGGCGTGCCGATCATGGCGATCAGCCTCGGCCGCTGGGGCGCTCGCGCGGCTTTGCGGCCCACGCTGTGGCTCTACGCCCTGGTGGGATTGGCAATTCCGCTGAGCTGGATCGGCTACGCGGCGAGCATCGGCTCCCTGGGGCGCGGCGGCCCGGAAAAGGGGCTGTTCAGCAACACGCGCCTGTGGGGCGAACCCGGGCTGCTGCTCAGCCCACGCTTTTGGAACATCGTCCAATCCTGGATCTTCGACCGCGGGCTGACTCCACCGGCCACGGTGCTCGCACTGTTCGCGCTGTTGCAAAAAAATCTGCGGCCACGATTGCGGCTGTTCCTGTGGTGGGCCCTGGGCTGCCTGCTCTACGTGATGATCGTGCGCAACGGCAACCAGGAGCACGTCTACTACTCAATGCCCTGGCTGCCGCCGCTGAGCGCCCTGGCCGGAGCCGGAATGGCTGCGCTGCTGGACTGGCGGCCGCAATCCACGCTTTGGCAACGCCCGGCCCGCCACAGAATGCTGCTCGCCGGATTGCTGTTGCTGGCGTTCGCGGGTTGGAGCGCGTCGTACACTTACAACTTCTTCCGGGCCGACCGCTCCAGCGTGATCGCCGGACATGCCGCGGACCGATACCTGCCGCCCGGCGCGCTGATCGTGGCCTGGGACCCGGGCTCCACGCGCAAGACCCAGCTGATCTATCACGCGCAACGCCGCGGCTGGCACGTGGGTTCGCTCTCGCCCGAGCGCATCAAGACCTTCCAGCAGCTCGGCGCTCAGGCGGTTGTGGTCTGCCTCAGCGACGAGCAGGCAACGCAGCCCAAGCGCGCGCAGGCCCTGGAATACCTTGAGCGCAACTACGAGCTGCTGTGGAGCAAACGCGGCGAGCTGGGCAAACGCGGGGAACCGCATTTTCTGGCGATCTACGCCCTGCCCCAACAGCCGTCGTCCGAGCTGCCGCTGCATCGCTTTGCCCGCGAACTCCAGCCGCGCAACGTCAGCGGTCCGTGGACCAACCTGCTGCCGTTTCCCGACGTTGAAAGGTCCGCAGAGCTTCTTGATGGCGAACAGTTGCGCTTTGCCCTGGCCAAACAGGTGGCTCGCGGTCGATTGATCCACTTCCTGGAATCGCGCGAAAGCCTGTTGATCGCGCCGGGCGTGGAGTACTCGTTTCCATTGACCGTGCCCGAACAGGCCCGGCTAACCTTTTCGGCCACGGCTCGGCCCGAGCTGCTCGACGCGTTTAAGGGTCGGCTGACGATTGAGGTCTGGCTCGAACAGCCCCAGGGCGGGCGCGAGGCGTTGGGTAAGCTCGAGTTACGACGGCGCCCGCTGCTCGAACAAACCTGGAAACTGCGCGAGAGCTGGCAGCTGGCGTATCAGCACATCAACTTCTGGCGCGACGCAGATCTCGATCTAAGCCCATGGGCCGGACGTTCGGGCAAATTGGTATTTACTTGTAGCGCGGCCGGGATCGGCGAGCCAGGCGATCTTCAGAGGCAGCGCGAACGCACGGGCACGGACGCGCCGTTCGCCGCGGCACTGTCCGAACCCACGCTGTGGGTCCATCAAACGCTGGACCGCAGACCGCCGGACCTGCTGGTGATCCTGATCGACGGCATCCGGCCCGACGCCCTGAGCTGCTACGGCTACGGCCGCCAGACCACGCCGCAGATCGACGCCCTGGCGCAACGCGGCGCGCTGTTCCAGCGGGCCTACGCCCCGTCGAACTACACCCGCGGCAGCACCAGCGCGCTGTTCACCGGGTTCCATCCGGGCCTGCACGGCGTACCTTTGGGCCGCTGGTCGCTCAGCCCGCTGGAGAAATTCGCCTTTCGCCGCGTGGCCCGACGCGGCCTGACCCAACGGTTGCGCGACGCGGGCTACAGCGCGATCCAGGTCGGGGCCAATCCGTTTTTACAAGAGCCGGTCAAGTTCGGCGCGGACGCGGGATTCGACCGGGTCTACTCGTTCAACCTGCGCCGCAACGACACCGCCGCGATCACCAAGATCGGCCGCCGCATGCTGCGCCAAAACCGCGACCGGCCGCTGCTGCTCTATCTGCATTACAACAACGGCCACGGTCCCTACCAGGCGCCGCACCGGTTTCAGGGCCGATTCGACGCTGCCATTGATAACGATCCGCGCACCTGGCCCGCGGGCTACGACGAGGAGCTGGCCTACGCCGACCAGGCGGTCGGTCGGATCCTGGCCGAGCTTGAGCGGCTGGGTCTGAGCGAGCAGACCCTGATCGTGATCACGGCCGACCACGGACGCGGTTGGGACCAGGGGCATCCCCAGGGCCACGGCCAGAGCCTGTACAGCGGCGAGGTGCGGGTGCCGCTGGTGATCAGCGGGCCGGGGGTCGAGCCCGGCGTGCGCTACGGATCGATGGTCAGCCTGCTGGACCTGGCGCCGACCATCGCGGAGTTGGCCCACGTTCCGGCTGACCCGGACTGGCCGGGCGTCAGCCTCGCGCCCGCGCTACGCGGAGACGGCGTGCCGCTGCACCAGCGAATCTACTTCGAGTGCGGCACGGCCGTGGGGCTCAAGACACAGCGCCACAGCGTGATCTCCAAAGCAATGCCCAGCGGCAGTCCGTTCAAGGGAAAGCCGGCGGACGATGGGCTGTTCCTCGAACTCTACGACGATCTGTCGGACCCGCAACAGCTCGACAACCTGGCGAACGACGGCTCGCGCATCACCGGCGAGCTGGCGGGCGAGCTGTTCGCGCACAAGCGGAAGCTGGACAACCAACGCTGGGCCCTGGCCCGCACACTGCTCGATCTCGATCCGCGGGTTATCGGCGACCGATCGGTCAGCGACGGAATCTACGCCGAAAGCTTCGAGGGCAGCTACAGACTACTGCTGCTGCCGGACCAGGATAATCAGGCGACGCACGTGGTCAGCGGCTCGTTGCGCTGCAACCCCGAGGGTCTGGGCTGGATCGACATGGCGTTCCCCGATCCGTTCGGGGCCTCGATCTCGATCAGCGAGGATCGCAAGCGCCTCGATTTCATTGTTGAGCTTGGAGCGGAGCAGCGCACGCTGTCCTGGCGCACGTTTCCCGAGGTCACGCCCATCGAACTCGAACTGCTGCTCGACGGCGAGCCGTTGGACGCAAACCGGCTGAACCTCGGGCCGTGGCAAATCCCGTTCAAATCGCTGCCCGCCAAGCTGGGCACACAGCGCGACTACAGCTGGCTACTCAGCTCCCGTTCGCCGGATATCGCGGGGCTTGACGGGCCGCGGGCCCTGCTGTGGATGGTTGAGCACGATCCGGCCAAGGCCACCGGCGCGCTGGGGCAAGAGGTCGAGGGCGCGCTGCGGCAGTGGGGTTACGTCAAATGAGCCGTGGGCCGCGCCCCGAGCTTACTGCCCGTGCCACAGCGTTACGTGGTGCAGCGGCGGGCGCACTGGTCTACCTGACGTTTTTCGTCTTTTGCCTAGCGCTGTCCGCCGGTTTCGCGGTGATGGGCGTGACCAGCGAGCGCGTCAGCGACCTGGTGCGCGAGCACTACAGCGGCTTGATCGTGGTCCAGGAATTTAAAATTCTTGCGGCCTACAGCTGCATCGGCCTGTTGATCGGTGCCTGGGGCGCGCTCAGCGGACGCGCCCTGGCCCGCACCCGGGGGCGCACCGCGATCCGTCGCGCCTGGCCCTGGGCCGTGGGCCTAGCTCTGGCGACCGAGGCGTTGATGTTGTCCCGTGCGCTGACCGACACCCCGGCGACCTACGCCCCGTGGTTCTACGATCAGGGCGGCGGCCTGCGTGCGCTGCAACTGCTGTTCACCGAGCATGCGCACCCGGCGATTTTCAGCGCAACGCTGGCCGGTCTGTACGCCGCGGGCCCGCTGCTGTGGGCCGCACAGATCGTGCGTAGCGGCCGAACCCGCGAGACGCTCGGGCGACTGCGCGCGCTGACGCGGCCCTGGGCGCTGGTGCTGCTCTCGATCGTGGTCGGAGCGTTGATTTACCGTCATTGCGACCTGGCCCCGCGCGAGCGTCCGGACCAGCCCGACGTGCTGATCCTGGCCGCAGACTCGCTACGGCCCGACCATTTGGGATTGGAGTACGCGCGGCAGACCTCGCCCAACATCGACCGGCTGGTTGCCGAGCAGGCGGCGTTCTTCATCCAGGCCTACTCCCCCCTGGCGCGCACCTTTCCGGCTTGGGCGAGCATCCTCAGCGGCCAAGCGCCCAAGGATCACGGCATCCGCGGAATGTTCCCGCGCCACGACCAGACGCGGCTGGAGCACAGTCTGGCGCGTGTGCTCTCCGAGTCCGGCTGGCACAGCGTGGTGCTCGCGGATTATGCGGGCGACATCTTCCCGCGCTTTGACGCCGGGTTCGACCTGACCCGCGCACCGAGCTTCAATATGCGCGAGCTGGTCCGGCAACACGTGCTCGAGGGACACCGCCTACTGCTGCCCTATTTGCAGGGACGCACCGGGCGCGTGCTGTTCCCGGAGATCGGCGAGTTCCCGCAGATGTCCGACCCGCGGCTGCTGGGCCGCGCGGTAATCGATCAACTCGAGCGCAACCGCGATCGGCCGTTGTTCCTGGCCGCGTTCTTCTCGGTGACGCACTTCCCCTATGCCTCGCCGCATCCCTGGTACAAGGCGTTCGGAGATCCGGACTATCGCGGCCCGGCACGCTTTCACAAGCCCGTGGCTCCCGGTGAGCAGATCAGCGACCCGCGCGAGGTCCAGCGCATCACCGATTTGTTCGACAGCTCGATCCTGGCCTTTGACCATCAATTGGGATTGATCATCGATTACTTGAAAAAAGAGGGACGCTGGAACAACACGCTGCTGATCATCACCGCGGACCACGGCGAGAACCTATTCGAGCACGGTGAGGATTTCGGCCACGGCGACCACTTCCGCGGGATGCACAGCCTGCGCGTACCCCTGATCGTCAAGCTGCCCGGCGGCAATACCGTGGGCTCGATCAAGGGGCTGAGCAGCCTGCTGGACATCGCGCCGACAGTGGCCCGGGCCTGCGGCCTGGAGCTTGGCTGGCCCACCGAGGGAATCAGCCTGCTGCCCGCACTGCGCTCCGGCGCAGCGTTGCCCGAACGCGCGCTGTATTTTGAAAGCGGGATCTGGTTCACCGACGTCTCTCCCGAATACTTCCAAGAGCGGCGCATCCCCTACCCGGACATCAGCCGCATCGGCCGCATCGACTTTAAACACGGCCACCTGGTGACCATCGACCGCGGCTATGAGGCGCTTATCAACCTGGCCAAGCACCGCATGCGCTTCGACGGCCGCTACAAGCTGATCTACATCCCCACCCGCGAGGGCGTACGCTGGGAGCTCTACGACGTGCTCGCCGACCCTGCGGAGCTGCGCGACTTGGCCCCCGCGTCCTTGCAGCCGCTGAATATGCTGCAACACGACCTGCTGCGCTGGATCGGCTCGGAACCGGGGATCGAGCTCTCCAACAGCTTCGCCCTGCCTGCGTCTTGACAGCGACCGGGGGCATAATCTATCGTCAACCAGTAGATTTTTCGGGGAAAATAGCTGTTGTGAGACGTATCGGTCCAGCATTGCTCGCGCTGATCGCGCTGCTGTTTATCTGCAGCGGCATGACCTGCCATCGTTCGGTCCTGCCCGAGTCGGAGTTGGTGCTCGAGGTGACGCTGAACCAGGCCGGTCAGGTGGTCGACCAGGCGAAGGCGGCTGGCGCGCTGCAGATCGACTCCTACAATTACCGCTGCGCTGAACTTTATCTGATGATGGCCCAGGAACAGGTGGATAAGCGCCAACGCGACCGGGCACTGGACTTGGCCCGGCTGTCGATCAAACACGGCGAGCGGGCGTTGCGCAACGCCTCGGCCTTCCACCCCTCGGAACAATGAGCCGCGGCCGCTCGCTCTGCGCGATATCCTTGCTGGCCGGGCTGGCCGTGCTGCTGTGCTCTTGCGGCGGCAGCCGCTACGTGGACCAGCTTGATGCGCTGAAAATCCGGCTGGATTACGCCTCCAGTCAAAACGGCCGCTGGTGCGGTCCCAGCGACTTTGCCAGCGCCGAGACGCACCTGCGCTACGTTGAGATCACCTTGACCAACCGCGACTTCGTCACGGCCGAGGACCATTTAAACAAGGCCCGCGACGCCCTGGACCGACTCGAGCCCGAGCTGGGATGCGACTCGGACATTGACGGCGACGGCACAAGCGACAGCGCCGACGGCGCGCCGTTCGAGGCCGAGGACATCGACGGCTTTCTCGACGACGACGGCGTGCCCGACCCGGACAACGACGGCGACGGCATCCCCGACGAGATCGACGGCGACCCCAACCGCGCCGAGGACTACGACGGCTACCAGGATACCGACGGCGTGCCCGACCTGGACAACGACGGCGACGGCGTGCCCGACAAGCTCGACCTGGCGCCGATGCTGCCTGAAGATCTGGACGGTTTTCAGGACACCGACGGCGTGCCTGACCCGGACAACGACGGCGACGGCTTCCTCGACAGCGAGGACTACTGCCCCAACGAGCCGGAGATCTACAACGGCTACCTCGACGACGACGGCTGCCCGGACGTGATCCCCACGATCAGCAAGATCATCGTCGTGGGCAAGGTCGGGTTCACCGGCCACAACGATCGGCTGACGCGCAGCTCCAAGCGCAACCTCGATCAGTTCGCCCAAGTACTGGCGGACAACCCGGAGATCCGCGTGCGCATCGAGGGGCATACTGCCGACCGCGGCGACGCTGCGCGCAACCGCGAGTTCTCGCAACTTCAGGCCGACGCCGTGCGGCGCTACTTGATCGAGCAGGGGGTGACGCCCGAACGGCTGATCGCCATCGGTTTCGGCGGGACCAAGCCGATCGCCTCCAATTCGTCATCCAGCGGCAGGTCGCGCAACCGACGCATCGAATTCATCTTCATGCAGTAGCCGATGGGCAGCATTCTTAAAGCTAATCGGCTGGCGCGCATCCTCGAGCGCCGACGCGCGCAGGGGCAATGCGTCGTATTCACCAACGGCTGCTTCGACCTGATGCACCTGGGGCATGCGCGCTACCTGACCCAGGCCCGCGCACAGGGCGACCTGCTGGTGGTGGGTATCAACACCGACGCCAGCGTGGCGCGTCTCAAGGGCCCGGACCGGCCGTTGATCCCGCAGGAGCGCCGTGCAGAGCTGCTTTCCGGGCTTGAGCATGTGGACTACGTCACATTCTTCGACGAGCCCGACCCGCTGCAAATTATCGAGCTGCTGCAACCCGACGTGCTGGTCAAGGGCGCGGACTGGCCGCCAGATAAAATCATCGGACGCCAGGCCGTCGAAGCCCGCGGCGGACGCGTATTCATTGCAGAACTAACGCAAGGCTATAGCTCGACAAACATGCTCAAGCGCATACAGAGGCTTGAAAAATAGAGGGACGACGATGAGACGCGCGATGATTGCGACGATCATGGCCGCACTGCTGCTGTTTGCGGCCTGCCAACGGGTGGAGCCCACAGCGCCCGCGCCCGTGCCCGTGCCCGTGCCCACGCCCGTGCCCACGCCCGAGCCGCCGCGCGGCGCGGACTCGATCGTGCTGCTGATCGTCGACGGCATGGGTCCCGAGGCGTTGACCCTGCTCGACGCTTACTTGCTCGCCACCGACAGCGGTCCCAACCGCTTCGCCGAGCTCTACGACCAAGGGGTGCTCGGTCTGGTTACGACCTACGGCACAAATAATGTGACCAGCGATTCGGCCTCCAGCGCCACCGCGCTTTCCTCGGGGATTAAAACCGACCCGGGCAAACTGGGGATGGATCCCCAGGGACGCTGCACGACCACGATCGTCGACGCGGCCAAACGCCGCGGCTGGGCCACCGGCCTGATCAGCACCACGCGCGTAACCCACTCCACGCCCGCGGCCTTTGCCTCGTGTCTGGCCACGCACCTTGACGAGCCGGCCGTGGCCGACCAGCTGCTCGAGCGCGGAGTTGACGTGCTGCTCGGCGGCGGGATCAACGCCTGGATTCCGGCCCAGAGCAAGGCCTCGGATTTCGCGCCGATCAACGCAGCCCTGGACTCGCCGAGCAAGCGCAAGGACGAGAACAATCGGCTCGATCGCGCCGCGGAGCTTAGCTATCAGGTCGTCTTCACCAAGTCGCAGCTCGAGTCGCTTGGCGCATTGCCCGAGGGCAAGCTGCTCGGGTTGTTCAGCGGCAGCGTATTTCCGCCCTCAGTCGATCGACTGGCCGAGGACGCCGAGTATGACCTCCCGACTCTCGAGGGGCTGACCCGCGCGGCGCTGGACGTGCTCGGACGCGACCCGGACGGCTTTTTCCTGATGGTCGAGTCGGCCCAGGTCGACTACGCGGCCCACGCCAACGATCCGGGCTGGTACCTCTCGGAGATGCTCGAGGCCAACCGCACTCTGGGACTGCTGCAAGGCTATCTCGAGCAACACCCGCGGACCCTGCTGATCGTCACCGCGGACCACGCCACGGGCGGTCCGGCCCTGACCTATCGTGCGGGGACTGCGGCCGAGGGCGAGGGCTACACCACATTCGACGAGGTCTGCCAAAAAACGGTCAACGTCGAGGAGACGTTCGTCTGGCCGACCTTTCACGACGTGCGCGCCCTGGGCTGGCAGCAGCACTCGTACAACTGGCTGATCGACCGCGCAATGCTTGGCGACAACGACCCGGCGACCCTGATCTCGCTGGTCGAGCAGCATACGTCGTATAAGCTGGACTTTCAGGCCGCGACGCGGGTGCTGGCGTTTGCCGACCGGAACAACGATCAGTGCTTTGAACTCGACTGCGGCTACCGGCAGTACTACTACCCCTACATCGACACCCGGCGCTCGGCGCAACTGGCAACCGAGCTTGGATTGCAGACCAACCTGGTCTGGGCCACGGGCGCGCACTCCCACGCGCCGGTGACCGTGGGCGCAGTGGGCCCGGGCTCGCAACATCTCGCGGGCTGGATGGACAACACCGAAATTTTCCTGGCGATGAAAGCTGCGATGCAATAGCGGCTGGCCCGCATTATAAATGCGGGCTATGCGTAGAACTCCGCGATTCCCTGGGCCACGAACGCCTGCTGCTCGGGCGTGATCTCCGGGAACATCGGCAGCGAGAGCAGCTCCCCGGCCGCCTGTTCGGTGCGCGGGAACGCGCCTTGTCCAAGACCGAGGTCGGCGTAAGCCGGCTGCAAATGTAACGGCGTGGGGTAGTGAATCCCGCAATAGACCTCGCGGCTTGCCATGAACTGCAACAGCTCGTCGCGTTGCGGCGCGCGCACCACGTAGAGATGATAGACGTGCGTGCCCCAATCGGCGCGCTTCGGCAGCGTCAGTTTGGAGTCGTCCAGCAGCTCGCCGTAACGCTGTGCGGCCTGGACCCGGGACTGATTCCACTGGTCGAGGTAACGCAGCTTTACCCCCAACACCGCGGCCTGCAGATCGTCCAGGCGATGATTGCCGCCCTTGACCAGATGTACGTATTTGCCCTGCTGACCGTAATCGCGCAGCGTGCTGATCCGCTGCCGGATCTCGTCATTGTCCGTAACAACCGCACCGCCGTCGCCGTAGGCCCCGAGATTCTTGCCCGGGTAAAAGCTGAAGCAGCCCACGTCGCCCAGCGAACCGCAGCGCTGCTCGCCATAGTACGCGCCATGGGCCTGGGCAGCGTCCTCGACAACCTTGAGCCCGCGCTCGCGCGCCAGTTCGAGGATCGGCCCGATATTTGCGGACTGGCCGTAGAGATGCACCGGCAAAATCGCCTTGGTGCGCGGCGTAATCGCCGCCTCCACGCGGGTCGGATCGATGTTGTAGAACTCGTCCATCTCGACCAGCACCGGCCGCGCCCCGACCTTGGAGATCGCCAGGGCAGTGGCAATGTAGGTGTTGGCCGCGGTGATCACCTCGTCGCCCGGGCCGACGTCGAGCGCCGCCAGGGCCAGCGCCAGGGCGTCGAGCCCCGAGCTGACTCCCAGGCAGTGCCGCATGCCGATATAGTCGGCGAACCGCTCCTCAAAATTGCGCAGCGTCGGACCCAGGACAAACGCCGTGCGGTCGACCACATCGAGCATCGCGGCGCTTACCTCGTCGCGTATCGTATTCAACTGGGCCTGCAGATCGACAAAGTTCACTTTCATTTGCGGATCCCCAGTCCGAGCAAAAACAGCGGCCGCAGGATGCTCCACCAGCCGCTGAGCGGCCGCATCTTGGTGTAGCCCAGGTCGTGCTCGGGATAAATTTTGCTCACCGGCGCCTCGATCACACGGTAGCCCAGGCGCAACGCCTTGAACAGCAGGTAGACCTCCAGCTCGTATTGATCGAGCCAGGGCTGGTCAATGGCCAGCCGCGGATCGTCGAAGATCGAAAGCCGAATCGCGCGAAAGCCGTTGGTAGTGTCGGTCATCCGCTTGCGGGCCAAAAGCGAAAACAGCAGCGGATGGATCAGACGCGTGCTCAGCTGGCGGTAGAGCGGCATGTTGCCGAACTCCCCGCCGGGCAGATAGCGCGAGCCCTGGACGATGTCGGCCTCGCCACGGGCGATCGGCGCGACCAGTCGCTGGGCCTGGGCCGGCTCGTCTTTATCGTTGCCGGCCATGATCACCAGCACGTCGTAGCCCGCCTCGCGCGCGTGGCCGATCACCGTGCGGATCATCGCGCCCACGCCGCGGCGTTGTTCGTGCCGCACCAGCTCGACGCCGCGTTCGCGCGCCAATTCGGTAGTGCCGTCATCCGAGCCGTCGTCGCCCAGGGCCACGTGCGGCAGATTTGCTGCCTGCAAGCGATCTATCACCCGCCCGATCTTGGCCCGCTCGTTAAAGGCCACGGGGCAGGTCAGCACCTTCAGTCCGTGAAAGTCGATGATCCCTCCCGCTCGCGCGTTCAGCCGCGTCCGTAGCTTTGACGGACCTCGCGCGGCAAGTGCCAGTCCTCGGGAACCGGGCCCATCACGCGCGCGGGCACGCCATAGGCCAGCATGCCGTCGGGCACGTCTGAGGTCACGACCGCACCGGCGCCGATCACCACCTCCATGCCCAGCAGTACGCGCGGCAGGATCACGGCTCGCGCGCCGATGCTCACGCCGAAGCCGATCTTGGGCCCCTGCATCGGGTCGGGCAGGTCGCGGCGGTAGCCGATCGGGTTGTCGTTGGTGGTCACCGACTGCGGCCCCATGAACACGTAGTCGCCAAGGGAGCTCTTGGCCGCCACGTAGGCCTGGCTGTTGATCGAGCAGTAGTTGCCGATGCTGCAGTAGCCCTCCACATCGACCATCGAGCCGACGGAGGTGTGGTGGCCGATCCGCGAGCGCTCGCGCACCAGGGCCTTGTGGTTGATCCAGCACGACGCGCCTATGCGCGCGCCGCGATAGATCACCGCGTCGGTACGCACCAGGCAGTCCTCGCCCAACTCGGCGATTCCCGGGTCGTCCTCGACCTCGCGCCGTCCGGTGGAAAACCAGCCGGTAAGCGTGGAGTAGCCGACCAAGGCGTTGCGCTCCACGCGCACGCCGCCGCCCAATCGGCACTCGCGCAGTTCGACGTTATCGCCGATGATGCAGCGCTCCCCGAGTTCTACGTTGTCGCCGATGATCACGTTGCGGCCGAAGACGCAGCCCGTGCCGATCGATACGTTCTCGCCGATCGCCTGCGGTTTACCGTCCTTCATCTTCAGCCCTCCTTGAGCGCCACGCGGGCGCCGTTGCGCCGCATGGAACGCTGTACCGCGTCGAGTACGCGCATCACGCCCAGCGAGAACTGCGGGTCGGATTTGCGCACGCGCCTGGTGCGCAACGCGCGCAGGAACGACTCGGCCTGGGCCTTGAGCGGCTCGCGCATCTGCACCTTGGGGAAGTGCAAGTCGCCCTCGCGCGCCAGCAGGTTGAACTCGCCGAAGTCAGCGTAGCTCTGGCGCACCACGGTCTTGCGGTACAGCGCGATGGGCCCGATCGGGCTCAGGTCGTCGAAGACCACCATCTGCTTATCGCCGACGATCGTGATCTCGCGCACCTTGCGCGGGTTGAGCCAACTGGCGTGCACGTGGGCGATTATGCCCTGCGGATAGTGCAACGTGACAAAGGCGTAGTCCTCGATCCCCTGTTGCAGCGACGAGCGTCCCACGGCGTTAACCGCCTCGGGCTCTGCGTTGAGCAGCCAGTTGAAGATCGAGATGTCGTGGGACGCCAGGTCGTGGACCGCGCCCACGTCGTAACGGAACGGCCCCAGGTTGGTGCGCTCGGCGTGCATGTAGTGCAGCTTGCCCAGGGCGCCGCTCGCGTGCAGTTTCTTCAGCTCGGCCACCGCGGCGTGAAACAAAAAGATGTGGCCGGTCATCAGCACCCGGCTCTCTCGCTCAGCCAATTGGGCCAAGGCTGTGGACTGGCGCAGGGTTTGGCACAGCGGCTTTTCGCACAACACGTCCTTGCCCGCTTTCATTGCCCGGCGCACGATCTTCGCGTGAGTCGCGGTGGGCGTGGAGACCACCAGCGCGTCAAGCTGCGGGTCGGCCAACAGATCGGCCAGGTCGGCGGTAAAACGCGCCTGGGGCGCGCTGTTGCTCACAACCGCTGCCCGGCTGCGGTCGCTGTCGCAGACCCAGGTCACCTGCGAGTCCGGCAGCTGGGAGAAAACTCTGACGTGGTTCGGTCCCCAGTGGCCCAGGCCCACCACGCCGATATTGAACGGTTTACGCTGCGCACTCATCTAAAATAACTCCTGGTTCGAGTCAGCCGAGCCGGACTCCGTTGACGAAAGAAACGATCGTCGTTGAGCTGCTCGAGAAGCTGCGGGGTCGCATCGAACTCGTTGTAGACCGGTACGATGATCCACAGTGCCATGGCGGATTGACTTTAACCGAACTGCTCGCAGCTAGACAAGCCTGGCACGGACCCGCGATAACACACATCTTTGGACTTGACCGGCAACGGCTCGCCTGGGTTATATTATTTGGAATCGCAATAAATCAATCGATCAGCCATGGGGGTAACCCGATGTCAATGCGTGTACTGCTGACCGGAGGCACAGGATTTATCGGGCGCGAGATCGTTTTCAAGCTGATCGAGCGCGGCGACATTCCGGTGATCGTCACGCGCAACGCGGGCAGCACCAAAGAAATGTTCGGCAGCAAGGTCGAGGTCGAGAGCTGGGACAGCCTGCGCTCCGGTGACGCGCTGTTTAAGGTCGAGAAGGTAATCAACCTCGCTGGAGCGCCCATCGCCGGAAAGCGCTGGACCGAAGGCTACAAGAACGAGGTCTACGAATCGCGGGTAACCACGACCCGCTCCCTGGTCGTGGCCATGGGCCTGGCCGAAAAGCCGCCCTCAGCGCTGGTCAGCGCCTCGGCAGTGGGCTATTACGGATCGAGCGAACGTCCCGGGTTTTCTGAAAGCTCGCCGCCGGGCGATGACTTTTTGGCCAAGCTCTGCGTGGACTGGGAAATAGAGGCGCAAAAGGCCGCTGGTTTCGGGTCACGCGTAGCCATAATCCGTAGCGGCGTGGCGCTCGGGCCGGGCGCCGGTGCGCTGTCCAAGATCGCCGATAACTTCCACCGCCACATCGGCGGCACCGTGGGCAGCGGGGACCAGTGGGTCTCATGGATCGACATCGAGGATCTGGTAAACCTCTACATGTACGCCCTGGACAACGACGATGTCAGCGGCACACTCAACGGCACCTCACCCGCACCTGTAAAAATGCGCACACTCACCGACAAGGTCGGCGAGATCCTGGGCCGCAAATCCTGGATCGACGCGCCGCCGTTCGTCCTGAAGATGCTGTTCAAAGAGGGGGCCGACGTGCTGCTCGAAGGCCAACACGTGCTGCCCAAACGCACCATCGAACAAGGCTTCGACATCCAAAACCGCTCACTGGAACAGACGCTGCGGAAGTATCTCTGACGGTCGCTCTATATTTCCCCTCTTACCCACCCTTGTTCCGGTGGGCCATGGAACGCTACACCCAAATCGCCGGCACCGGTATGTACCTCGTTATTATTCGCAACGACGGCCGCCTTACCAATAAAGCCGTAGTATTTATTACCTAACCTTCATTTAAGATTATTTCCACAGAATTATCTTTCTATTAGGTTGCCGATTTTATATTTATTGCTTCTTCTTTCAAACGCCTCTTTCCCACCTTCCATAATATTCAATATGTACTTAATAATATTCGGCGTTTCCACACATCCTTCCTGTTCTAGTGAACCGTGGTATCCATCGGATTTTAATACTACGATCTTCTCTGCATCGCCTAGTACAGGAATATTGGCCTGGTGTGTCGATACAATAATTTGTTTCGAAAGCTTTCTCTGCCTCAATTTATTTACTATCTCTTCGTATATCACTTTATTATCTATGTCATCCTCTGGTTGATCGATAATCAATGCGTTTTCTGGCTTCTCTAGTATTAATGTTAGTAATACTGTTGCCTTTTGACCGTCTGACAAGCTTTCTAGGTTTTTCCATGTTCCTCTATCATTGAATTGTATTTGAGGAGAGTCTCTTAATATGATTTCGTGAAGCTCATATTGGCAGTCTATAAAAGTCTTATGTCCTAATATTTTATTAACCATTTCTTGTTTTATTCCCGTTTCTCTTGTCATGGTTGAAGCATCATTATTCTTGATTAATTCCGCTAATCTCGCAGGAGATAACTGATCTGCAATTTTACATATGTGATTTTCATATTGTGCACCAGAACCCTGTAGTCTATTTGCTAAAAAGCTTATATAAGACTCTTTGTTCCCATTTTTCTTCCATCCTACCCTAATTAGCTTTGTATTCTTCGTAACTCCCTCTCCATATTTCTTTCTTACTGAATATCGTTTCAATGCTTCCGATTCTATCTCCTTTATCATGTCGTTTCGATCATTCTCAAGCCGTCCCTTGCTATCTATATCTTTCATTAATTCCTTCATTTTACCAGTCTTATCTTCAATTTTTCCAGTCAGCTCATCATATATCATTAAATTATTTTTCATTTCCTGATTTGTTATTATGTTTGCTGATGGATACTTCGTTTTAAATTCATCTGAAATGATCTTTACAGCCTTCTCGTTATTATCAGTTATTGTTTGCTTTTTATCCAGCATCATACTTATAAGGATATCAATCTGGGTCTTTAATTCTTTTTCAGCTTCTTCAATTTCTATCAGTGTTTTGTTATATATCCTAGTAACATCCTTATTTTCACAAGGAGGGCAATCTATACTGGCTAATTTCTCTTCTGGCAATATCCCCCTGATACAATCAATAGTCTTATCTATTGATCTTATAATCGCTTTATACCAACCATTAATTCCTTCTCTATCTTTTACAAATACTTTCAGATCATCAGAAATTGAGATGTTTTTTCTTTGTTCTATCAGCCTTTCGTTTCTCTTTTCGTATTCCTTATACTCTTTGCTACTTTGTTGCACCTTTTCAATTCTCTCTCTATTCATTTTTAAAGTTGCTAAACGTGCTTTTTCTTTGATATTATAACCTTGCACTTCATCCAAAATTGCATCAATTATTTTCTCTTGATTAACAAGACTTGTTGCATTTTCCTTAACTTCTTCATGTCCATATACATCTGCCTGTATCATGTCGTATGACTTTCTAGCTTGTTCAATGCCATACTCATCATAGACAATTCTCCGAATCTTCTTATTCTCATATATGGTTTCAATAATGTATATCGTTTTTGGGGTAGCTTGGACCAGAATATAGATCCTTCCATTTTCTCCAAGAACTTCCTCAATAAACTTTCCCGTCTTTTGCAATTCCTTTTTTAAATTTCCCTCAGAAATCTCATCAAACGAATAATCTTCCTCCAATTTACATAATGAGGCTTTGATAAACTGAATAATAGAGCTTTTAAAAGTACCTCTCTCTCCTATTAGGCAATTTAGGTTAGGGCTAAATCG
The DNA here is from genome assembly GCA_030765605.1 of Candidatus Alcyoniella australis. Taxonomy (NCBI): domain Bacteria; phylum Candidatus Lernaellota; class Candidatus Lernaellaia; order Candidatus Lernaellales; family Candidatus Alcyoniellaceae; genus Candidatus Alcyoniella; species Candidatus Alcyoniella australis. The sequence goes on along the minus strand of JAVCCG010000038.1, from coordinate 10,377 downwards.
AACGCAAAAATCATTTAGCATTCCCCCCTTTTGTAAATCTTTCCTATTTGTTTTTTCTCCCCCAATAACTTTTAAGCCAACAATATATGAATGTTCGATCTCTTGGCTCTTTAAGAACACCCGGTATTCTGGATCCTCTAACGCTGCAAATAATCCATGGTAGTTATTTACATCAGCTTTAATCAGAGTTGTTCGTGCAGCTATCATTTCAAGACTATGGGCATCTGATGATATAATATTACATTTTTTCCTACATATATTAGTAATACTAGGTGGCAATTCATCAATATATTCAAAGCCTCGAAGATTCTCTGAATTATAGAAATTATCTCTAACAATTCCCTTCCAACTTTCAAATCCTTTGTCAACATGGGCGACAATCACCTGAGCATTATATTTTATTAAGACACCTAATGCATCAATAGGTGATAAATGAGTATTAGCAGAGGATGGAGATGCTTTTTGTGTTTGAAGATTTATTCCAAGATCCTTTAAGGCTTCAGACATGGAGTCTTTCGTTGCATCATCAGAACTTAATGTAGGGAAAAATGCCAGTAAATGTAGCTGTGTTATCCCTATAGAAAGCTCAAAGCCAGGTATTAGACCGATTGGAACTTGATTCTCCCTAATATATGTTGCTGCCTCAATATACGACTCAACATTGTTGTGGTCTGTTATAGATATTATATCCAGTTTTCTATTGACTGCTGTGTCAATTATATCCTTCACGCTAGGAAGCTCTTTACCGGTCTCCTTCGAATATTTGGAGTGTAAGTGTAAATCACACTTGAAATATTTGGCACCCGTGGGTTGGCTTAATATGGACTCTATCACTTCTTTTACTCTCATACTGATCCCCTATGGCAGCATTTTATTCCAAATCTAAGCTTAGGTTAAATTACTTCTAAAATTCTTGTCACAAGCAACACATGAATAATATGCCCTAAGCATGCTTTAAGTCAAACAAAAATCATTACTACTAGTAATTTATATGGAATTTCAGAGACAATATTTAACATAGTTGGGAGTGTTGGGGACACGTTACTTAATCATCTCGTAACTAACTGAATATTTAAAGTTATCAGCGTTTCAAGGCAAATTCATAATGCGTGCGTAGGTCCTTCGGCCAAAGGCCTCAGAATGACATTTAGCGTACGATAATCGATATTTACTCTAAGCCGACGAGTGCCGCCTTCCTCAGCCGTTGCTGCCGCTTTCGGCGCAGATCATCTGTTGGTTCTTGACGTACAGCGGGCATCCGCCGCCGCAGACAGCGAGGTCGGCGCAGTCCGCGCACTTTTCCGGTGCGAACTCGCGGTTGTGGGCACGAACTCCACGGACACGTAGTTCTCGTCGTAGTCGTCGGGATAGACCATCTGCTCGACGATCCCGCGCACGCGCACTGTGCCCTTGGCCCCGCGGGTGATGATGTAGGGCTCGAGGTGCACCTCTACACCGATGTCCACGTACTCGCTTGGTCGGATGTCGTTCACAGGGTTGTTGTTGACCCAGGCCTCAAAGCTGCTCAGCGAGTAGCTGCGCTGAGGCAGTCCCACGTCGACCACATCGATGCCCGACACGGAGGGGCTGTTCTGGAACACGAACTGGTAGTCCAGCAGCAGCGAGGCATCGGGCCGGATCCAGACGTCGACGGTCTCGCTCTCCAGTGTGAATAGGTAGTTTGCCCACGCCGGCTGCACCAAAAGCAACAGCAGGGCCAGCGCCCCCAGTACGCATCGCAGAGGCATTCTCACCATTTGGGTTTCTCCGCCAGATGGTAGGTGCTCGAACAGTAGGGGCAGCTGATCACCACTGCGCCGCTGGGATCGACGGTCACCGCGCGCTGATCCAGCTCGGCCCCGCAGGAGTGAGCTGCTCGGGCGTGAGCTCGCCGGAGAGGTCGACCTTCTGCACGATCTCCGTGCGCTCGGTGACGCGCACTTGGGTGGGCTTGCGCCAGACGAAGAGGACCAGCAACAGCAGCACGCCCAGGCCGACCATCAGCAGGCCGACGACGAGCACGCCCACGCTTTGCGAGACCGAAAAGCTGATCAGAAACAGCAGCCCCAATACGATCACGAACGCCGCTGCCAACCCGCCGAGGATGCGACCGATGCTCACTTACGCCCCCGAAATGTGATATATGGAGGCATCCAATATAAGCGATGTGCTTCGACATGGGAAAGCCTGTTGCAGATTCCGACCGGGCGCTGATTTCGCCACGGTTTTTCGCGCCGCTGATCGGCCGTACGGCCAAGCGCGTGGTGATGACCTTTGACCAGCGTATGACCGATCGTCTGCGCCGGCGGCTGGGCCTGGACGAGCGCGGCAAGGCGATCGTCACCGCGCGTTACTACCCGCCGCGAAAGTCCAACGGCGTGGGCCTGGTCGGACCGACGATGGGCGCTCCACTGGCCGCTGCCGTGGCCGAGATTCTGTTCGCCTGCGGCACGCACAGCCTGCTGCCCGTGGGAAGCTGCGGCAGTCTGCAACCGTTCGCCAAGCTCGGCTCGCTAATCGTGCCCGATTCCGCGCTTTCCGGCGAGGGAACCAGCCGCCACTACTTCTCCCGCCAACGCGTATTCAACAGCGATCCCCAAGGCTGCGCCGAGCTGCTGCGCTTTTTAGGCGATCACGGCGAGCAAGCGTTCTCAGGCCGGGTCTGGACCACCGACGCCTTATTCCGCGAGACCCGCGGCAAGCTCGCAGAGCTGCGGGCCCAGGGATTGATCGCCGTGGAGATGGAACTCTCGGCCCTGTGTGCCGTGGCGAAGTTTCGCGGCGGCCGCTCGATCGTCCCGCTGCTGATCGTCTCGGACCTGGTGCACGGCAAGTTGTGGAAACCCGGATCAATGCTGCCTACCGTGCGCAAACGGATCGAGCGCGCGAGCGAGCTGCTGGCCGACTTCCTCGAACAAGGCGGCCTCGCCGGATGATCCAACTACTGCTGATCGTTACAGCAGCCCTGTTGCTCGAGGCGTTGTTGATCTCGATCATCGCTAAAAGCCGCTACCTTACATGTTTGCTCAGCGGCTTTGCGCACGCCCTTCCAGCCTGGCTGCCGCTGATATTGCTCAGTGCGGACAATCCGCACCGTGTTCCCTTCGTGAAACTGGGGCTGGGATTTTATGCTGTTTTCAGGGTCGGCTTCGTGCTCAAGCGCTTGGGAATTCTACGGCTTAGCTCACGCGGCGGTGCTCCACTGGCCATCCTTGGCTTGGTCTTGAGCACATGGTCCGTGGCCTTGATTCTCCCTTGGTGCAGCACCCGCGGTTTTCCCGCCCTACTGCTGCTGATCATGGGGCTCGTTTTGGCCTGGCCCGGCAGGGCCGATGGACCATCGCTACTACGCCGCCTGGGTTGGGCGTTTCTACCTGCGGCGCTGGTCTTCAGTTGGTGGACGTTTGACGGCCCGGGGTTCGAACGCGCCATCCCCTGGTGGCTATTGCCCCTCGGGCTTTCGGGACCGGTCCTGGTCGGCTACCAGATCCTCGACAGTGACCTTCTGGTGCGACGGCCCAACAGCAGCCTTTTTTTCATCGCCCTGGCCTTTCTGGTGCTTGCCGACGGCATGCTCGAACAAAGTGGACTGGCCTCGCACCTGCGACCGATGGACCTGGGCGATCCCAGTCCGGTGGCCACCGCTTACATCTGGGTTCCGCCACGAAACCAGGCTGAGCTTAATTCAATGACTCTGGGCCGCGACCTTCCCTTCGAGTGGCCAAGGTCCATTCCCAACGCCAAAAGGCCTGGCGAATACCGCATTTTCGCGGCTGGCGGCTCGGCAACGGCAATGGTCTACGTCGAGCAACAGAACCGATGGCCCGAGCAGCTGGGAAAGGACCTCGGACGATGCGGCTCGTCCGCATCCCAGGTGATCAACGTCGGCATCGACGCCTGGGGTTCGTTCCGCATCCTGCTGATGCTGCGGACCGTGCTGGTCCACTTCGAGCCCGACATGCTGCTGCTGTACATCGGCGTCAATGACAGCAATCGCCACGAATACGTCTATCGCGAACTTTGGGACGAGGAGAATTGGCGCTGGAAGTACTCGCTGTTCAACGATCCCGAGGGAACCCTGGCAGCCTCGGCCCTGGCGCAAGGCCTGTGCCGCATTGTCGAGGGTGTCCATATCCGCCGCGAAAAACCCATTGAGCAGCAACAGAGCGACATGACCCTTTTGCTGGAGGCGAACCTGCGAGACATTAAAAAGCTCTGTGATCGTCATGGCATACGAATGGTGATCGTGAGTGAGGCATTCACTCCGAGCAAGGGACGAAACTTGATCTATGAGCGGTTGGCGGATTTCGCTGAAGCCAATGAGGTTTCGTTTTTTGATATGCACGCCTGGTTCGCATCCCGTGGGCAGCAGTTATTTGAGGACTGCTTTATCGACAACGTGCATCCCAACGAGCACGGCGGTCGGCTGATGGCCCAGATCATCTCCAATTTCCTTGTGCAAAACCGGCTTGTCCCCCTGGACCAAGAGTCAGGCCGCCGATGAACCGCATCGACCTTCCGCTGCTGGCGGTATTCGCGGCGCTCCCGCTCGAGGCCTGGCTCGTGGCCCGGCTGGCGCGCATCAACTACTCCAGCGCCCTTGGGTTGGGTCTGCTGCACACCTCGCCGATCTGGGTGATTATGCTCGGGCTGGCCCTGGGCAACCCTCATCGAGAGGCCTTTCTGCAACTGGCCGTCCCGCTCTACTTGTTGTTCAGGATCAGCTTCATACTGCGCCGCAGGGGCCTGTTCAGCAGGCTGTCGTACGGCAGCACCCTGCTGACCGTGCTCGGACCGATCCTGGTCCTGGTCTGCGTTTGGTGGGCGACGGGCTCCGACCCGCTGCACACCTGCGCGATCCTCCTGCTGCTGGCGGCGGCGGTGCTTCTCGCCCGGCCCCGCAGCCGGGGCCAGGCCGAGCTTGGCCGGCGCGCGGCCTGGTGCTTTCTGCCCGCTGCGCTCTATTTCACCTGGCGCCACTTCAGCATCGAGCCTCCCCCGGCGCTCAACGGCTGGCTGGTGACTCTGGCCCTGTCCGGCCCGGTGCTGTTGGGTTACCAGCTTGTGGAAATGGGCCATCGACTGCGCAATCCCAACCTCGGTCTGTTCTGCGTGGCCCTGGCCTTTCTCGCGCTGGCCGAGTCCCTGCTCGGGAACAGCTACCTGGAGCCGCACCTGAAGCCGATGGACATGGGCGCGCCCACGGCGATCACCGAGTCCATCCTCTGGACTCCGCCGGCTAATAAAGAGGAGGTGGTGTGCCAGATCGTGAACAGGCTGGCGCCGCTGCGCGGCATTGAGCGCGCGGAGCTGGACAAACCCGCGGGAGTCTACCGGATCATTGCGGTGGGCGGTTCGGCGACCATCGGCGACTGCGGGATCAAACCGCCTCAGGCTTGGCCGGCGCAGCTCGAGCTCGCGCTGCACGAGCGTGAATACGACGCGGTGGAGGTGCTCAACGGCGGGGTGAGCGCATTCGGCACCTTTCAGATCTCACTGTTGGTCGAAAACCTGATGGTCTTTTTCGAACCCGAAATGATCATCGCCTACGTCGGATTCAACGACCAGTTCAACCATCCGCCGCTGATTCGCAGCCGCTACAATGCCCTGGAGCGTAGCTGGAACCTCTCGCCGCTGTCCGATCCAGCCAACCCCCTCGCCCAATCGGCACTGATCCAAGGGCTGAGCAGAGTCGTCGAGGGGGTCAAGATCCACCGCGATATCAATACTCCGAAACAGGAACGGCCCGAGGACTACCTACTCAACCTTGAGGACATCAGGCGCAGCTGCCACAGCCGCTCCATCGAGCTGGTGCTGGTCTCCGAACCCTTTTCCCCGGGCTGTATTAATCAGTATCCGATCCATCGGGCGACCTGCGCTTTTGCCGAGCAAAGCCACGTCCCACTGTTCGATCTCAAGGCCTGGTTCGACAAACGCGGACATGATTTTTTCGCTCCCTTTTTCTTTGATCTGGTTCACCCTAATATCCAGGGGAACAAATTCGTTGCCGAGCTGATTGCCAATTTCCTGGTCTCCCGGCAGCTGATCGACGTGGAGCATGCGCAACGTCCTCTTCACGATACTGATAGCCTTTAGCCTGCTGGTCGCGTTGCCGGCCGGAGCTGCGGACGTGCAGTATCCGCTGGACGGCCCGCTGCTGGTGCGCCATCAGGGGATCGCCCACCTGCCGCACATGCTGTTGCTGCCGCGCAGCGGCCGCGTGGCGCAGCAGCAGACCGCACTGCGCGCCACACTGACTCACGCCAACCACTGGGGCTGGCAGGGTGGCCCGCAGCCCAACTACCGCATTGACCTTGAGACCACGGTGCTCGACTTGTACGGCAGCTTAGCCTTGGGTCGCCACATGGAACTGGGCTTGGACATACCGATGCTGTGGCACAAAGGCGGCAGCATGGACGCGGCGATCATGCGCTTCCACTCAGCGTTCGGCATTGATCAGGAACACCGCTCGCGCTATCCGCGCAACGATCAGGAGCTGTGGGTTGCGCCGCGAGGCAAGCGGACAGAATTGCTCAATGAGGGCAGTCCCTGGGCCCTGCCGCTCAACCCATCGCTGTGCCTGACGCTGGCGCTGCTGGACCGCATGCCGGTCGGGCCGGCACTGGCGCTGACCGTGGGCTCCAGCCTGCCGCTGGCCCTGGGAGGCTCGTGCTACTTCCGGCCGCCGTGGTTCGAGCCGCAGCTCGGACTGGCACTGAGCTGGCAGTACAAGAGGTTCGCAATGCACCTCAACGCCGCCTATACGCACATCGGACGCGAGCGCAACCTGGCCGGGATACGGCTGCGCCGGGGGCTGAGTTCGCTGCTGCTGGCGCCGCAGCTTGCCCTGAGCAAAAGCTGCACGCTGAGCGTTCAATTGATCTACGACTCCCCTGCGTTCGAGGACTTCGGCGACATGGGCAACGCGGGCCTGCTGCTTGCCGCGGGCCTGCGTTTCACCCTTGCCCAGGGTTGCTCGCTGGAACTCGGGGCGGTGGAGAACCTGATGTGGTTCGACGCCACGCCCGACCTGAGCCTGTTCTGCGGAATCAAAATAACGGGTGGCCGCTGAACGAAGATTCGCATGGGTGGTTTTTCGCGCGCCCGGCAGGACTCGAACCTGCGACCTGCGGATTAGAAGTCCGCTGCTCTATCCAGCTGAGCTACGGGCGCTTGAAGCATGGATTATATGCCCGACGGCAAAAAAGGCTCAAGTGCCTATTCCAAAACTTGAACGTGTACTCCGGGCATGGTACCAACGTTGCTTCAACCCCGAGGAGCCGAATCTGCGATGAATATCCTGGGAATCAGCGCCTTTTACCACGACTCCGCGGCCGCGTTGTTGCAAGACGGCCGGATCGTCGCCGCGGCCCAGGAGGAGCGGTTCTCGCGGCTTAAGCACGACCCGGGCTATCCGGCGAATGCCATCGAATATTGCCTGAAAACAGCGGGCATCGGGCCGCACGATCTGGACGCGGTGGCGTTCTACGACAAACCGTTTATCAAGTTCGAGCGGATCTTGAAAAGCTATCTGGCCTACGCGCCGCGCGGCCTGCGCAGCTTCATGATGGCGATCCCAATGTGGCTCAAGCACAAGCTGATGGTGCCCGAGATGATCCGCCGCGAGCTCGACGATTATCAGGGCCCGATCTACATGCCCGAGCATCACGAGAGCCACGCGGCCTCAGCGTTCTTCCCCAGCCCCTATCCCGAGGCGGCGATCATCACCCTGGACGGCGTGGGCGAGTGGACCACCACCTCCATCGGCAGCGGCTCGGGCAACGAGCTGCGCATCGACCAGGAGATCCGCTTCCCGCACTCCCTGGGGCTGCTCTACTCGGCGTTCACCTACTACTGCGGGTTCAAGGTCAACTTCGGCGAGTACAAGCTGATGGGTCTGGCGCCCTACGGCGAGCCCAAGTACGTGGACCTGATCCTCGAGAACCTGATCGACCTGCGCGACGACGGCTCGTTCAAGCTCGACATGCGCTACTTCGACTACGTGGCCGGCCTGCGCATGACCAGCAGACGTTTCCACAAGCTGTTGGGCAGGCCGCCGCGCAAAGGCGAATCCAAGATCGACACGTTCTACATGGATGTTGCGCGTTCGATCCAGGAGGTCACCGAAACCGCGATGCTGCACATTGCGCGGCACACCCACCAGCGCACCGGCCTAAGCAAGCTGTGCCTGGCCGGCGGCGTGGCGCTCAACTGCGTGGGCAACGGCAGACTACTGCGCGAAGGTCCGTTCGACGAGGTCTGGATCCAACCCGCGGCAGGCGACGCCGGAGGCGCGCTGGGCGCGGCGCTGTTCGTCTGGCACGTGCTCCAGGGCCAGCCACGACAGGTCGACGGCAAGTCCGACCTGCAGCACGCCAGCTACCTGGGACCAGGCTTTGAACCCGACGAGATCAAGGGCCAACTCGACGAGCGCGGCGCGGTCTACACGCTGCTCGACCAGGGGCAAATTCCCGGGCGGGTGGCCGAGCTGATCGCCGACAACAAGGTGGTCGGCTGGTTCCAGGGCCGCACCGAGTTCGGGCCGCGGGCTCTGGGCTCACGCTCGATCATCGGCGACGCGCGCAGCCGCGACATGCAGACCGTGATGAATCTCAAAATCAAATTTCGCGAGAGCTTCCGGCCCTTTGCGCCCACCGTGCTGGCCGATAAGGTCGCCGATTGGTTCGATTTCGACGGCGAGAGCCCCTATATGCTGATGGTCGCCGACGTTAAGGCCGACAAGCTGCGCGAGCTATCCGACGAGGATCAAGCTGCCCAAGGTCTTGATAAACTACGGGTTATCCGCAGCGAGGTGCCGGCGATCACCCACGTCAACAACTCGGCGCGACTCCAGACCGTATCGCGCGAAGACAACCCGCTGTACTACGAAATGATCAAGGCTTTCGACGACTTGACCGGCTGCCCGGTGATCATCAACACCAGCTTCAACGTGCGCGGCGAGCCCATCGTCTGTTCGCCGGACGACGCCTTTGTCTGCTTTATGCGCACTGACATGGACTACCTGGCGGTCGGGCCCTATCTACTGGATAAGACGGTGCAAAAGCCTTGGAAAGAACAACGCGACTGGCGCGAAACCTATGAGCTGGATTGATTGATGGCACAGCTTAGCGATAAAGAGCTCAAAGCGCGCATTGCCGAGCGCAAACAGATCATCGACTTCGGTGTGCTGCTCACCGGATTCCTGGGCCTGCTGGCCTGCATCTCAGCCTATAAACACGGCAATGCCTGGCCCTATCTAGTTGGTATCGGGGCTGGTTTGGGCCTGCTGGGCCTGGTGTTTCCCAAGGGCCTGACCCCGCTATATCGGGTCTGGATGAAGCTGGCCATGGGCCTGGGCTGGTTCACCACGCGGCTGGTTTTGACCGTATTTTTCTTCCTGGTGCTTACGCCCTCGGGGCTGCTCGCGCGGCTTTTACGGGCCGACCTGATCGAAAAAAAGTTCGACAAATCAGCGCCTACATACTGGCTTGAATTCCCAAAAAGAGACTATAATCCGGAGCTTTACGAGCGTCGGTTCTAGCCTGGAGGTAATAATGGATCCGCGATTTGCAAACGATGTCTACGTGATTCGCCGCAAGGTGCTCAAGGTGCTGGGCGCGGCTTTTCATATCTTTGACAGCGCTGAGCAGCTCTGCTTTTACACCGAGCTCAAGGCGTTCAAGCTCAAGGAAGACATCCGGGTTTTCACGGGTGAAGACAAGCAGTTCGAGCTGCTGCGGATCCAGGCGCGGCAGATTCTCGACATCAGCGCGGCCTACGATGTGTTCGACTCGCAGACCGGCGAGAAGGTCGGCATGCTCCAGCGCAAGGGGCTCAAGTCGATGCTGCGCGACGAGTACACCATCTGCGACGCGACTGACCAGCCCATCGGCATGATCCAGGAGGACAGCACCGCCCTGGCCCTGCTGCGACGCTTCTTCGACCTGGGATCGCTGCTGCCGCAGAAGTACACCGCGACCTTCGGCGACCAGGTTGTGGCCCAATACAAGCAGAATTTCAACCCCTTTGTGCTCAAAGTGACCGTCGATTTCAGCCCCGACACCGGGCGCCAATTCGACCGCCGCCTGGGCGTGGCCAGCGCCATCGTGCTCAACGCCATTGAAGGCCGCCAAAACTGATTTCGTTTCAACTACTATACGCTGAGAGTTGAAGTAACGCCTCAAGTCTGCTTTTTCGCTGTTTTACCAAATTTTGTCTTTATTATTCAGAGATTTAACATCCCACCCTTGGTAAAATACTTTAGGACTTGCATGCGAATTGGGATTTCAAATCACAGATTTCGTATAGGTTACGAAGCGCGTATAGTCGTTGATATTACTTGGTAATCGCGATTTGGCTCCATGCGATGTTCATATA
>JAVCCG010000037.1 GCA_030765605.1 Candidatus Alcyoniella australis | reverse complement strand
TTCTACAATGGCAAACGCAAACACTCGACCAATGGCAACCTGAGCCCGGTCGAATACGAAAGACGTTTCGAATGTCAGGCTGCTATGGCAGCATAAAAGAACCGTCCACTAAACCGGGGGAAGACCAGTTGCCCGCGTTGATATTGATCAATATGTTGGAAAAGACGTCCAGATCCAGGAAGGGGCGATACTGCGCGTACCACGCCAGGGTGATTTTAAACAGCAGCAGGGAATAGGCTGCCAGCGCCACGGCAACCACGACAACGATAATGTAACGCCTACAATCAATCCGCATTCTTCAGCAGTCCAACCTGGATTTTTTATCATGGTACGTCAACGCTTCGACCGGGCAAAGGGTTGAGCTGCCCAAGCAGCGTCCTCCAAGGCCGGGCTGGTCCGTGTTAATTGTCAGCCTACTGGACTTCCGAAGGCGATGGGGCTAAAAATACCGCTCGCCTTCGGGCATGCCGGGAATGGATTGTTAACCCTGATTATTCAAGCGGAGCGGGCTTCGCAACAACAGCATCGAGAATAATCCGGGCAAAGGAAAAGCTGGGAATGATCACAATACTGCGTTCGCTGCTGGCCTGGTTGACGACGGGCCTGATAATTCTGATTTTCCTGCCGCTGATGGCCGTGGTGCGGATCTTCGACCGCGATCCGGTGCACTACCGCACCGGCCGCTGGTTCAGGCGTTGCGGCGTGGCAATGACCCACGCTGTGCCGTTTTGGAAAATCCACGTTTTGGACGCCGATCGGGTAACCAATCCGCGCAATCCCTACGTTGTGGTGAGCAACCATCAATCGCTGGCCGACATCCCGATCGTCTCGCGCCTGCCCTGGGAGATGAAGTGGGTGGGCAAGGCAGTGCTGTTCAAGTTCCCGATCGGCGGCTGGATGCTCAAGCTCGCCGGCGACATCCCGGTCGATCGTAAATGCGTAAACAGCCGCGGCAAAGTGCTCGCGCGCGCGATGTGGTACATCAAACGCAAGTGCTCGGTGATGTATTTCGCCGAGGGCACGCGCACCAAGGACGGCCGCGTACTGCCGTTTCACAACGGCGCGTTCCACCTGGCGATCAAGGCCCAGGTGCCGGTGCTGCCCGTGGCCGTGGACGGCTCGATGGGCGCGCTGCCCAAACACAGCTGGCGGTTTCGCAAGATCAGCGAGATCTTCGTGCGCGTGCTGCCGCCGATCGACACTCGCGGCATGACCCTGGACGACATCACCGAGCTGCGCGAGCGCGTACGCCACGCGATCATGGAGCAGATCGCCCAGTGGCGTAACGTGGCCGTGGAGACGGTGGACTCCCTGGCCGGAGTAACCTGCGAACAGGCGCGCAAACCCTGGCTGGCCGTGCCGCGCTAAGCGCCGCGCCGCACGCCATCTCGATTCAAATCCAGACTCCGTTACTGTGATCGACGGGCTTGGTTGATTGCGGCCGGGGCCCTATAATCCCCCCGCAGCACAGCCCAGGAAGGATCAGCATGCGAGAGATCAAACGTACGCCGCAGAAGATCGTAACCAACGGCCAGGTCAACGAGTACGGCGTGTTCCGTACGCCGTTCCGCACGGTAAACCTCGAGCAGATCCGTCTGCCCGGCGTGCCCGCATCACTTACCAGAATGCGGCTCAAACGCTGGCAGCACTACGCGCTGATCGGCCAGGATTTCCTGATGGCCTTCGTGGTTCTCAATGCGCGCTACATGTCGACCTCGTTTTGCTACTTTCTCGACCGCACCAACGGCCGGATGGTGGAGCATCACCGCGAGGCGCTGGGCCCGCAAGCGCGGGTGGCCTCGGAGCTGTGGAACGGCCGTACGTACTTCAAAGGCATCGGCTACAAGATCGAAATTCACAACAACCTGGAACAGGGACTGCACCGGGTCAAAATCGACGTCAGCCGCCGACGGGGCAAGCCCGCGATCAGCGCGGACCTGGAATTGGTCGAGGATCTGGAGCGCGTGCAACCGCTGATCCCCGTGCTGCCGATCAGCGAGAATCGCCCGCTGTACACACACAAAGTCCCCTGTCCGGTGCGCGGCGAGATCAGGATCGGCGATCGACGGATCAGCGTCGAGGAGGGGCGCGACGTGGCGCTGATCGACGTGCAGGGCACGTTCTACCCCCGCGAGACCGCCTGGCACTGGGCGACCTTTGCCGGCCGCGATCCGGCGGGCCGACTGATCGGCGCGAACCTGGTGCAGAACATGATCGAGGACGACGAACGCTACAACGAAAACGCGCTGTGGGTCGAGGACTGCCTTTCGTTGTGGGGCGCGGCGCGCTTCGAGTTCGATCCCGAGGACGTGATGAGTCCCTGGACGATCCGCACCACAGACGAGCTTTGCGACCTGCGCTTCGAGCCCCAGGGCGAGCGCGCGGGCAAGATCAACCTCGGGCTGCTCAAGTCAGACTATCACCAGCCATTCGGCACCTTCAGCGGCAGGGTCGTGGACGCCAAGGGGCGTGAGCACAAGATCGAACGCATGTTCGGCGTCACCGAGTACCACACCGCTAAATTTTAACCCGACTACCGCGATTGCCCGTGCACCCGGGTTGGTCGACATAATGTAACGGCATGTAAATTCGTACTGCGCACCTCTGGGAGCGCAAAATCGAGATCCTTAAATATCAACCAGTTACCCCCCTCGCCGTCCTGGCACGCAACTTGCGGTAGATCAAAGCCGGATGTAGATGGGACCGGATTATCGTCGGATATCCGGTGTACGGAATTTTCCGTAACGCCGCCAGGCAGGCGCAGGAGTTTAGGATGGCAAACAAGCAACAAGACATTCTGGGTGGGATCGATGCCAAGAGCATACTCACCGAGGATTTGGATCAGCTGCTCCATTCGTATATGGCCGATGGAGGGTCAAGCCGGGTGCGAGCATCCCACGGTGTGGATGTGGGGCTGATCGTGGTCAGCACCATCGGGCTGGGCCTGATGATCTTCATCGCAATGGTGATCTCGATTCTGGCTGTGCCGATCTGATCGTCCGCTGCCCGATTGATCGGGCGCAACATTCCGCGGCCGCACATGGTCCTGATATACTGAACGCGTTCTAAGTATATCGAGCAGGAGACGTCATGCGCGGCATGCCTATATTTATCGCATCGCTGATACTCGTTGCAGCCATCACCCAGCCGTGGTTTACGCCGCAAGCTGCGGCCAACGACATGGCCCTGGGCGGCTCGGCCGCCGGAGTCTACCCGCTGAACGACACACAGATCAGGCTCGAACGCGAACGGGTGACGTTCTACGAGCTGGACCGCGGCGGCTGGCAGGTGCTGGCCTTGCTGACCTTCTACAACCCCACGGACCAGCCGATACAAATGCAGGTCGGGTTCCCGGTGACACTGCTGGGCGAGGGCTACGATGAGTTCGTGGTCCG
>JAVCCG010000036.1 GCA_030765605.1 Candidatus Alcyoniella australis | reverse complement strand
AGTTGGGCTAAAAGACGTGCTATCCGTAGCGTCAATAAGCGGCACCAGGCTCTTTAAAACCATTTGTCGCGTCTAAGACTCGAGGGTCGAAGGGAATGCCAAGGGTTGCATGGTGAATCGTTTTAGTTAATCTCGAGCCAATACTACCGGCGAGCCTACACACAAAGATCGTTTTAACGATCTTTACCCCCATCTCCCCAATGCTTATTCGCGGAGTGGATCGTTGCCTAACGACCAGCGTACTACGCGAGCCCTGCACCCGGCTCAAAGCCGGGCGCGGAGTGGATCGTTGGTCAACTACCAGCGAACTACGCGAGTTTTGTGGCACCTCAAAGGTGCCGCGAGTCTTGTGGCGGCTCCAAGCCGCCTACGCGAGTTTTGCAGCACCTCAAAGGTGCCGCGGGTTTTGCTGCGGCTCGAAGCCGGCTCAAAGCCAGCTCGTGCGGTGAGCGTAAACACTGACAGATTTTAGTTTACACTTGATTTTATTTCATTTTATGCTACCTTTGGACTCGAAGCGCTCGATAATATGCGCTGTCTGTGGCGGCAATGTGCTGATATTAAAGGCTTTTATAGAATCACGATGGAAGTCAAAGATCACCTGATTGACCCCGAATCGGTGCAATTGCTGCCGCATTTGTTCAGTCTGACCAATGGCGTGGTCGTTCTGGGAAAAGTTGACAAGCAGTCCAAAGATACGATCACAATCGGCATGGTCGACCCCGGCGATCTGGTGGTGCTCGATCACCTAAACCGTAAGTTTTCACCGCGAAAAGTCGAGATCGTTCCCTTAAGCACCCAGGAGGCCAGCCGGGCCCAGAACATGGGATACGGCCTGGGCCAACTGCTGGTCGAGCACGACGATGCCCAGCGGCTCGACGCCGACCATACCGGCCGCCGGGCGCCGCCCAAGCCGATCGACGAACCGCATCTCGAATTGTCCCGTGATGTCGGTGGTTTTTCGCGCATCCGCGGCCTGGAGCCCGTGGGCTATCTCGACCAGGAAGAGCGCCCGATCATCGAGCTGGTCAACCATCTGCTGCTCGATGGCCTGCGCCGCGGCGCCACGGACATCCACCTCGAGAACTTCCGTAAAGAGGTGATGATACGCTACAAAATCGACGGCATGCTCTACCGCATCGATACTCCTATCAACAAGGAGAACGTCGAAGAGGTGATTTCGCGCTTCAAGGTGATGAGCGAATTGGACATTTCCGAGCACCGCTCGCCGCAGGACGGCCGGATCCTCCTGCGAACCCTGCGAAATCGCGAAGATTACGACGTTCCGTTCCGGGTTAGCATCCTGCCGGGTCCTGCGGGCGAAGATGTCGTGCTGCGCGTGCTGGACAAGTCCATGGCGCCGATCGATCTTGAGCTGCTGGGTTTCACCTCCGATGATTTAGTTAATTACCGCAAACTGGTGAACTCGCCTCAGGGGTTCATCCTGGTCACCGGGCCCACGGGCTCGGGCAAGACGACCACGCTCTACGCCACGCTTAAGGAAATTAAAACCCCTTACAACAAGATCCTCTCAGCCGAAGATCCCATCGAGTACACCCTGGACTACGTCAACCAGAAACAGATCAGCGGCAAGCTCGGGTTCGCCGACTTGGCGCGGGCGTTTCTGCGCCACGACCCGGACATCCTGCTGATCGGCGAGATCCGCGACGTGGACACCGCCGATGTGGCGCTCAAGGCCGCAACCACCGGCCATCTGATTCTCTCGACCCTGCACACCAACGATTCGATCGGCTCGATCCCGCGCCTACGCAGCCTGGGAATCGAGCCCAATATGATCGCCTCGTGCCTGATCGGCGTGCTTTCCCAGCGCCTGGTGCGCAAAATCTGCACCAACTGCGTCGAGCCCTACCAGCCCGACCCGACCCACCTGGCGATGCTCGAGAGGCACCTGGGGCCGGTCGAATTCAAGCGCGGCAAGGGTTGCAGCCTGTGCAACAACACCGGCTACAAGGGCCGCACCGGCCTGTTCGAGCTGTTGATCATCGACTCGGATTTGAGCAAGAAGATCGTGGTCAACGCCTCGATGGACGAGATGCTCGAGACCGCGGTCGAATCGGGCATGAGGCCGCTGATGCGCGACGGCCTGCTCAAGGTCGAGCAGGGGATAACCACAATCGAGGAGCTGTTCCGCGTGATCCCGGTACGCCAGATCACTGCGCAACTTGACGGTAAATACGAGGTCTATTGACCCCAGTCCAGAGATAAGGGAGCCCAGATCATGAAAAATACCATGGCAATTTTACTGGCCGCCGGCAAAGGCGAGCGGATGAAGAGCGAACTGGCCAAGGTGCTGCATCCGATCGCCGGTCGACCGATGATTATGTACACCCTGGACACGCTGGCCGCCCTGGGGCTGGCCAAGGTCGTAATCGTGGTCGGCCACCAAAAAGAGAAGGTGCAGCAGGCGATCACCGAGCGCCTGCGCAGCGGCAAACTCCAACTGGAGTACGTTGAGCAGGATAAGCAGCTGGGCACCGGGCACGCCGTGCTCCAGTGCCAGCGCTATTTAAAATCCTGGAAGGGCAACGTGCTTGTGCTCAGCGGCGACGTGCCGCTGATCTCGCGCGATGCGTTGCGCACGCTGCAACGCAGCCACGCCAAGGCCGAGGCCGCGGCGAGCGTGCTGAGCATGCAGCTTGACCGGCCCGGGGTCTACGGCCGCATCGTGCGCGACGACGAGGGCGCGTTCCAGCAGATCATCGAATACCGCGATGCCAAGCCCAAGCAGCGCGAGATCGACGAGGTCAACACCGGCATCTACATGTTCCAGGGGCGCTACCTGTTCAACGGCATTAAAAAGCTCGAGTCCAACTTCAAGAAGGGCAAGGGCAAGGCCAAGGAGTTCTATCTGACCGATATGATCGCCCTGGCGGTCGAGCGCGGTCTGCCCGCGCAGGCGTTGTGCCTCGACGATGCCGCCGAGGGGCTGGGCGTCAACTCGCGCTCGGACCTGGCCTCGGCGCAACGGGTAATGCGCAACCAGATCAACAACGGCCACATGGAGCGCGGCGTCTCGATCCGCGATCCGTTCACGACCTTTATCGACGCCGACGTGCGCATCGGCCAGGACTCGGTGATCGAGCCGGTCGTCCACCTGCGCGGCAACACCCGCATCGGCAAGGGAACCAAGGTGATGCTCGGCTCGTACATCGAGAACTCCACCGTGGGCAACGACGCGCGCATCCGGCCGCACTCGGTGATCGAGGAGGCCAGCGTCGGGCACGGCTGCTCCGTGGGCCCCAACGCCCACCTGCGCCCCGGAGCGGACATGGCCGCTGGATCGAGCGTCGGCAACTACGTCGAAATCAAGAAATCCAAAATCGGCGCCGGCAGCAAGGTCAATCACATGAGCTACATCGGCGACGCCAACATCGGACAGAACGTCAACATCGGCGCGGGCACGATCACCTGCAACTACGACGGGCTGGGCAAATATCAGACCCTTGTCGAGGACGAGGCGTTCATCGGGTCGGACTGCCAGCTTGTGGCCCCGATCAAAATCCATCGCGGCGCCTACGTCGGCTCGGGATCGACGATCACCCACGACGTGCCCGCCGGAGCGCTGAGCATGACCCGCGCCCGCCAAGAGACCAAAGAGGGCTGGGTCGACCGCTGGCGCAAGCTGCGGATCGTCCGCCAACAGAAGATCGAGCAGGGCGAGCAGGCAAAGCAGGAAGAAGACGAGAAAAAGCCCGCGCCCGACAAGAAGTCCTGATCCAGCTACGGGAGGTCCGACGCCCATGTGCGGAATAGTCGGCTACGTCGGCGAACGTCAGGCCAACGAGGTGCTGCTCGATGGCCTGCGTCGCCTGGAATACCGCGGGTACGACTCGGCCGGAGTAGCCCTGCTCGGCGACGGCGAGATCAAAATCCGCCGCTGCGTAGGCAAGATCAACGAGCTGGTCAACAGCCTCGCCGCGCAGCCGATCGAGGGCAGCGTGGGCATGGGCCACACCCGCTGGGCGACCCACGGCAAACCGTCCGAGGAGAACGCTCACCCGCACCAGGCAGGCTCGATCGTGCTGGTGCACAACGGCATCATCGAGAACTACCTGAGCCTGCGCCGCAGCCTCGAGGCCAAAGGGCGCAAGTTCAGTTCGGAGACCGATTCCGAGATCGTCAGTCACCTGATCGACCAGGAGCTGAGCGAGGGACGCGGGTTCGTCGACGCGGTGCGCACCGCGGTCAACATGCTGCAGGGCGCCTACGCCTTTGTCATCGGCTGCTCATCGCAGCCCAACACCTTGATCGCCGCACGGCGCTCGAGCCCGTTGATCGTGGGTTACGGCGAGGGCGAGAACCTGATCGCCTCGGACGCCGCGGCTCTGCTGCCGTTCACCCGGCGTGTGGATTTCCTCGAGGACGGCGAGCTGGCGGTGGTCACCCGCGAATCGATCGAGATCTTCGGCCCCGAGGGCAAGCCGATCCAGCGCGAACCGCAGCAGTTAAGCTGGGATCCGATCGCCGCCGAGAAGGGCGGCCACAAGCACTTCATGCACAAGGAGATCTTCGAGCAGCCCGTGGCGCTGGTCAACACGCTCTCGGGGAGGCTGAGCTTCGCCGAACACTCGGTCTATTTCGACGAGCAGGAGCTGCCGCCGGGGATCCTCGACAATATTGAACGCGTCTGCCTGGTGGCCTGCGGCACGGCCTACCACGCGGGGATGGTCGGACGCAGCTTTTTCGAGACCATCGCCCGCATGCCCGCCGACGTCGAGCTGGCCTCGGAGTTCCGTTACCGCGACCTGGTGATCGACCAGCGGACCCTGGTAGTGCTGGTCAGCCAGTCGGGCGAGACCGCCGACACCCTGGCTGCAATGCGCGAGGCCAAGCTGCGCGGGCTGCGAACCGTGGCGGTCTGCAACGTGATCGATAGCACCATCGCCCGCGATGCCGACGCGGTGATCTACACCCACGCCGGACCCGAGATCGGTGTGGCCTCCACCAAGGCCTTCACCTGCCAAATGGCCGTGCTTTACCTGCTGGCCGTACACATCGGATGCGTGCGCGGCATGCTCAACGAGGAGCAGGTGGTGGGCTACCTCGAGGGCATCGCCCGCCTGCCGGTGCAAATGGAGGAGATCCTCGCCTCCGAGGGCTACATCCGCCACGCGGCGCGGCAGTATCGCAACCAGCGCGGATACCTGTTTCTCGGGCGCGGGCTCAACGTGCCCATCGCCTTTGAGGGCGCGCTCAAGCTCAAGGAGATCAGCTATCTGCACGCCGAGGGCTACCCCGGCGGCGAGATGAAGCACGGGCCCATCGCCCTGATCGACGAACAGATGGTCTGCCTGGTGCTGCTGCCCAAGTCCGAGACCTACGACAAGATGCTGAGCAACGTGCAGGAGATCCAGGCGCGCGAGGGAAAGGTGCTGGCGGTCGCGGCCAAGGGCGATCAGCAAGCCGTGGAGCTGGCCGACAGCCTGTTCCTGATTCCCGACGTGCCCGAGATCCTCTCGCCGTTTCTGACCGTAATCCCGCTACAGCTTTTCGCCTATCACGTGGCCGACATCAAAGGCACCGACGTGGACCAGCCGCGCAACCTGGCCAAAAGCGTGACCGTGGAGTAGCCACGCGCCGTAGCTTTAGGCTGGGCGTAGTGCAAGGAGGTTTGCAATGCGTAAAATGACACTGATTGCAACGGTAATTTTCCTGCTCGCCGCGTCGGGCAACGCCGTGGCGCGCGACTTCTCCGAGCGCTACGACTTCATGGCCGGGCTCGACTTGGGCACCTACCTCTACGGCGTGATCCCCTACGCCAACGTCGACGCCGGCGACGAGGACGCCTCGTTCTACGGCATCGGCGGATTCGGCCCCTGGATCGGCGCCCACGGCACGCTGTTCGCCAAAAAGTTCCTGGTGCGCTTCGACCTGGGCTACGCCTCGCAAAGCGGCGAGGCCGAGATCAAGTACAAAGACGAGGACCTCGACGACGCCGAGTTCGACTATACGATGAAAATCTTTCGCGGCTCCGCCGGATTCGGCCGCCCGATGTTCGAGACCAGCAAGGTCATGCCCTACTGGCTGCTGGGCGCGTCCATCGCCTGGATGGGCTTTGCCGACGAGAAGGCCGACGAGACCGCCTCGGGCACCGGCTTTGGCCCCTGGGGCGCCCTGGGCGTGGACGGCGCGGTCTACCGCACCAAGGATTACTCGGTCATCATCGGCGCACAAGGCCGCGCGGACCTGCTGTTCTCGATCCAGCCGCTGCAATGGGAAAAGGACGACCAAGACGTTGAAATCGTCATGGGCTACCTGCCGATCTCATTCCTGGTAACCGCCGGAATCGCGTTCTAACAAAACACGCGAGCGCCCGGCTGGCATACTTCTCTGGTCCTAATGCAACGACTCACCCCGCGCCCGGCTTTGAGCCGGGCACCTTTGAGGTGCTGCAAAACTCGCGTAGTTCGATGGTCGTAATACATCGACCCACCCCGCGTAGGCGGCTTGGAGCCGCCACAAGACTCGCGCACCGCGATAATCATTGAGCAACGCCCCTCCCCCGCCTTAAAGCCGCACGAAGCAGACTTCGGGGCCGGCCTGGAGGGTCAGGGAGCAGGCGTTGTACAGCTCGCCGTCGATGGTGTAGCCAAACTCCGTCTCGCGCTCGTAGTGCACGCGGCGGGCCAGCTGGTCCAGCAACTCGCGTCCTTTGAGCGAACGGTTGAGCAGCAGGTTGGGGAGGTTGCGCATGATCGCCAGGCGCGAGGGGTTGCCCGCCTTGACGTGCACCTTCTCGGCCAGCCGGTCGAGCTTGAACGCACGGAAAAAGACCACGCGGGTCTCCACCGTGCTCACGGCCATCATCTTCCACTGCGAGAGCCTGGAGCGGCGCTCGTCGAGCTGCAACCGGGCCTCCATTGATGTCAGCAGCCGGTTGAGATAGCCGGTGCCGGTAAACAGCGAGAGCAGCATCCGCGAGAAGATCTTGAAGAACTTAAGCAGGCTGTGCCGCGTGCCCTGGTAGTACTCGAGGAAGAAGTTGTAGAGCAGTCCGGTGCCCGCGATAAAGCCGAAACGCTCCTGGATGCCGTCGGAGACCGCCAGCAGCTTTTGCTTGATCAGCGGCAGGTCGGCGGTGGAGCGCACCTCGTACAGCCGGTCGAACAGCCGCTGCATGGCGATGATCGGCTTGCCCTTGACCCCCAGCAGGCCGGTGATCAGGTTGGCCGTGCCCGTGCGCAACGTGGCGAACACCGGCAGCGGTTTAAGCGCGCCCCCCTCGAGATGTCGTTGGCCGTAGACCTTGACGAAGCTCGAGAGAAAACGGTGCAATCCGCCGTCGCCCGTGGCCAGCAGCACCACTTGCTGGTCGCTCTCCCAGCACTCGTTGATCGCGTCGTCGATCTGGTCCACAGCCTCGGTGATGCGCAGCGAAACCCGATCGGACAGATAGCGATTGAACAGTTCGATCGGGATACGGCCGTAACGCACTGCCTTGGCATTGGCGTTGATCAATATCCGTACGCGCATCGGCGTCGTTGGCTCCAGCTCGTGTTCCATGGTGGGGAATATCGGTTGACAATGGGCTAAAGTCAAGTCTTTAAAGCCCTTTTGTCGCGGCGCGTCATTTATCTTCGGGCACAAACAGGGTCCAGCCACCCGCGCTGGTCAGCGGATTGTAATCATCGGCAGCGGCGCTTAAGCGCAACAGTCGACCCAGGGCGGCCTGGTCGATCAGCGCGTCGCGGGCCGTGGCCTCGACGGTGAATTGCCCCAGGGCCAGGGCCAGGGAGTCCGCGTACTGGTCGCCGGTCCAGATTGCAACGCCGGGCGCGGCGTCCCAGTCCGGCCCGCGGATCAGGTCCAGGGGCAGCACGTCCGGATGCGCGCGCCAGGCGTGCAGCGCGTAGAGCCCGTCGGCCAGATCGATGCGCACGAACAGCAGCCGCAACCCGCGTGCCGAGCTCTCCTGCGCCAGTTGCCGGGCAACCGTGCTGTAGTTGTCCGAGTTCGCGCGCGGATCAAGCAAATATTGAACGGACGGATCCTCCAACCCGTCCCAAGGGTTGATCGAGGCCGCGCCCTGGCCCTGCGGACTGACCTGCCAGGCCCACAGCCCGCCCGCGGCCGCGATCAACGCGGCCAGCCCGGCGAATTGCGCACGACGGCCGAGCAATCCGATCCCCAGCCCTACCAGCACGTATGTCGCGGGCAGCATGCTGATTAGATAATTGTCCCGGCGCTTGGTCATCAGGCTTAAAAGCAACAGCGGCACGCCAAGCCAGGCCAGTGCCACCAATGCCGTGCGCCATTGGCGTTTGGCAAGCAGCGCTGCGGCGGAAACCACCGCAACCAGGGCAATGGGCAATCCGACCTGGAACCAGGCCCAGACCACTGCCGGGGCCAGCGCGCCCAGGGGGTTTTCAAGCAACCCGGGGTACTGCTCGCCCTGGGCCTGCCCAAACAGGTAATGGATCTGCAACCCGGGGATCAGCACCGGACCCAGTAGCAGCGCGCAGGCCGCGCCGATCAGCGCCGCAATTGCGCCGCGCTTGCCCGACGATTGCGGATCTTTGGCGCGCGTGTGCAGCAGCCAGATCAGGGCCGAAGCGCCGCAGCAAAAGCTTGCCAGGGCCAGCACCGCGTTGGAGAACACCAAACTACAGCGCAGCAGCAGCAGCATCGGCAGCGCGCTCAGCAGCCCGAGCCACCACAGACGCGCGCGTCCGGCCAACGCGATCAGCGCCAGCGAGAGGGTGATCAGCGCCTGAATGCACAGCAGGTCGTCGAGGTTCACGGCGCAGCCCACGCTCGCCGGGGCCAACGCCGCGGCCCAGGCCGCAGCCGCGCCCGCGCCGGGTCCGCCCAATTGCCAGGCCAACACGGCCGATGCGAGCACCAGCAGGATCAGCAGCAAAATCTGCACCGCGCACAGCGTTCCCCAACTGTGACCCAGTACGCTTTGCAGCGCCCCGGCCGCCCAGATCAGCGGACTGTGCGCCGTGGCTGCCGCACCCGGAGCCACGTCTACACCGTTCAGCCCCAGGCTCAGGCTCAGCGTGTCCCAGGCCGCAACGTGGGGCCGGGGGATGATCTGCGGGTTGTCGAACCCCACCCACCAGCACCACAGCGCAATGGCTGCGATTGCCGCGGCCGTGATCAGCGCCAGTGACGTCCTGCGTGACATCGCGCTACCCTACAACCCTTGTTCCGATTCAGGCACAGAGGGATCGTAAATCTCGGCATTGCCCCAATCCACGCTTTGCAGCGGATCTTGGTCCCAGCCCAGGGCGAATTGCGCCAGGCGTCCGGCCGATCCCAGCAGCGCGTAAAACGGGTCGTAGCGCCCGCTGCCGGAGTCCAGCGCCCGCGCCAGGTCCAACCGCCACAGGCCGTGCTCGCCCGAGGTCAGGTAGGCCGCGTCGCGCCGCGGATCGACCTCGATCCAGCGCAACCACTGGGGACCGACCAGCCGCGCCAGCAGCGCGCCGTCGGCAATCCCTCGCAGCTCGATCAGCGGCGAGAGTCCGCCGCAAATCAGCAGGCCGCGCTCAAGGTCCAGGGCCAGGGCCCGCACCCCGGGGAAGGCCGGGATCGAGCGTTGCACCGCGTAGGTTGCAAGATCGATCTGCAGCACCTGGCCGCGCAACGGGAAGCTGATAAACAGCGAGTTGGCCGCGCGGTCGAACGCCATGCGCTCGCCCGAGGGCGGCAGCGCCAGGCTGCGCAGCGGCTCGAGGGTGGCCGCGTCAAGGGTCAGCAGCAGGCCCGGCACCGCGTGCAGCAAATGCAGCACCCCGCGCTGCGGGTCGAGCACCGCGTCGTGAAACATCCCGCTGCCGTGGGAGGCGAGAACCACGCGACCCTGCGGATCGAGGCGGATCGTGCCGTCGATGCACGAGACCAGCAGCAACGCCGGATCGTGCGCCAGCAGCGTGCGGCAGCCCGTGGGCATCCGCAGCCGCCCCACACGCCGGTCCCAGTCCACGCTGCGCACCAGCTTCAGGCTGCGCGCGTCGAGCACCAGGGTCTTGGCTCGCGGCGGTTCGCAGATCAGCAGCTCGCCGTTGTGCTCGTCCAGGGCCAGGGCCATCACCGCGCTGGGCGCGATGGACTCGGACTCGATGCGATCCCCGCTGCGCGCATCGAGGCGCACGATCTTCTGCTCCTGGCGGTCGACCGCGATCAGCGATCCGTCGGCCGGATCGACCAGCACTTGGAAGAAGGCGCCGGGCGCCAGCTGCTCCAATGCCGGATTTACGCGCGGCAATACGCTGACGCTCAGCGGATCGAGCAGCCAGGGGAGCAGGCACAGCGCGCAGACCAGGCCCGCGCCGATCGGTCGCAACGCCGCTATCCAGCGTCCGCGCGCAGCAGCGTACGCCGCGTAGAGCCCGCTGGGCAGCAGCAAATCCGCAACTCCGTAGCCGCGCAGCAACAGCCGCGTCTCGCGGGCGTCCAGGCGTGATCCGCTGTGCAGCCACAGGGCGGCGCTGACGTTGATTCCAAGGTAGAGCGCCGCGAGCCACTCCCACGCGGGCAGCTCTTGCATCTCCAGGCCCGCACGGCACAAGCGCGGCGCGGCCAAATACGCGGCAGCGGAACCCAATCCGCAAATCACGGCAAAGATCGTCCAGCCGCGGCTAAAGCGCGCGGCCCGCTCAATGCGCGGCAGCAGCATCAATCCCGCAGCCGGGAGCAGGGCGTAGAACAGCGCGCGGTAAACATCGGCCTGGCCCACCAGCTCGAGCATGGTCTCGTGACGGTCCCAGCCCGCCAGGGTGTCGAGCATCGGCAACACCAAGTGCAGCAGCACGAACAGCAGCGCGGCCAGGCGCGCGGCGTAGCGCAGTGTCGGTTGCAGCGAGCGCCGCGATCGCGCCACGCTTAAAGCCTGCGCAGGGTACGCCCCGGACGCGGCACGGGCAGCGGCAGCGAGCGGCACATGTCAAAGGATGTATAGATGAACACGGCGCGACCGACCACGTTTCCCACGGGCACCGGTCCGACAATGCGGCTATCCTGCGAGTAGTCGCGACAATCGCCCATCATGAACAGCTGCCCTTGCGGCACGCGCACGTTGAACTCGGGCTCGGGCAGCATGTCGGTGGAGCGCAGGATTTCGTACTCGCCCCACGGCGCGGATACGCGGAAGCGCAGATAGATCTGCTCAACGTCGCCGCACAGCCCGGCGTCCCATACGCCCAAAGGCGTCTCGAGCTGCGGCTCGTAGTTGACGCGTAAAAACCCCTCGTCCGGGTCGAGGCTCACCACGTCGCCGCCCACGCCGATCACGCGCTTGACCCATTCCTCGTCCGATCCGTCCGGCGGACGAAAAACCACGATCTCACCGCGTTGCGGGGAGCGGTCTTGATAGGCCGTGCGGTCCACGGCGATTACGTCCATCACGGTCAGCGTGGGCAGCATCGAGGTCGAGGGGATCTTGCTGTACTTGAGCACGTTTTCGTTGACCACCACGTAGCCCGCAGTGTCCAACAGCGTGGTCAGCACCACGAACAGCAGGTGCCAATACCAGCGCGGCACCCAACGCTCGTGCAGCGGGCCCATGGCCCGCGCGGTAATCACCGATTCGACCACGGCAAAGGCGTACATCGGCAACATCAGCGCCGGCAGATACAGCGGCTGTCCCGAACGCGCGGCAAGCAGCGCCGCAAGCACCGAGAGCGCCTGAGCGATCAGGAACACCCAGGCCGCCTTGAACAGCTGGCCGTTGTAGAACTGGCCCCAGCCGATCTGCATTACGCTCATCACACCGGCCCAGGCCGGACGATGAATGTGGATCCGCGGCCGATGCGTACTCTGCGCCGCCTCGCCGGCTTGAGGTTGTTCAACGGACATCGGCCGCCATTCTACAGGCGGCTTGGAGCCGCAGCAAAATTCGCGAGCGAACCATGGTCGTAGCTCGACGACCTTCCCCACGACGGAAGATGGGGGTGGATCGTTGCATTACGACCAACGAACTATGCGAGCCTTGCCCCCATGTCGAAAATGCCGGACGAAAAAAAAGGGACAGGGCCAATGCCCCGTCCCTTGTGGTTTGCCAATGCAAGTCGGATCAGTCGACCGTCGCGTAAGCCTGCATGTTGTCCACGAAGCCCGTGCCGTTCCAGCCGTCGCCGTCGTAGGCAAAGACGTGCAGTCCGACCAGCGGTCCGTTGGTCACGCTGTAGGGCGAGAAATCCAAGAACTGCTTGCCGGTGCAAGATGTGGCCGCTCCGTCGAGCAACACGCTATAGGTGCGCGCCACCGGGTTGATCTCGAGGGTGACCACGTGGAATTGGGTCTGGTCGAAGGTCGCGCAGTCCTGGTAAGCCCCGCCGTTGTCCTCGCCCAGCGAGGTCAGCTTGCCGACCTCGTAGTCCACATAAAAGTAATCCAGGTCGCCGTAGGTTGTGTCGGTCATGTACATGCCGAATCCCATGGCGTTGCCCGCGGTCATCGCCATCTCGTACTCGAGGTTGAACGCGGCGGCCAGCTCGGGGTTGCTCAGCGGGTGGGTGGCTGCTCCGCCGTCGCCGTCTGCCGTGCTGGTGTCTACAATGTGCATCGCGTTGCCCGAGGCGGCCTTG
This sequence comes from Candidatus Alcyoniella australis, assembly GCA_030765605.1. Classification (NCBI taxonomy): domain Bacteria; phylum Candidatus Lernaellota; class Candidatus Lernaellaia; order Candidatus Lernaellales; family Candidatus Alcyoniellaceae; genus Candidatus Alcyoniella; species Candidatus Alcyoniella australis. The sequence continues at coordinate 16,197 of JAVCCG010000036.1, read as the reverse complement.
GACAGGGCGGATACGTCGATGGTGGCGTTGGTGACGGTCACGACCCACGGTGCGGGCAGGGCGCCGACGGTGTAGGAGTCGAAGTCGACTTCCCAGAACGGCAAGTCGTCGTCGTCATCGTCGTCGTCATCGTCGATATCGTCGTCGTCGTCGTCGTCCACCAGGTCGTCGTCGTCGTCGTCCACCAGGTCGTCGTCATCGTCGTCGTCGTCGTCGCCGCCACAGGCACTGATTGCCGCCAGGCTCAGTACCATGGCCAACGTCAGCATCAGGGCGAAGATCAGCATCGTGTAACGCTTCATCTCTTTTCTCTCCTTTTCTTAACCCCAGAATTATCGAGTTAACAAGGAATCATACCCCCCTGTGTGGGAATTAAGTCAAATCGATACAATTTTTTACGGCCGCAGTGCATAATCGTCCGTCGGAGGAAAAGCAATGAGCGGATACAGACTGTTGGTAGCGACCGCCGCCTGCCTGGCTGTGTTGACCTTGAGCGCCGCGCCGGGCGCAGCGCTGGAGATCGGCGAGGCCGAGCTGGTGAGTGTGGGCCTGGACTGGGTCACCCTGAGCTGGACCACGGACGAGCCCTGCGCAGGATCGGTGCGCTACGGCTTTTCTTCGGCAGACTACGACCAGGTGTACGAGGAGGCCGATTCCGCGATCTACCACCGCGCGGACATTCGCGGCCTGAATTCGGGAATCGCCTACAGCTATGAGATCCGTTGCGGCGGCCAAACCGCGGCCCTGGACGAGCTGAGCCCGGGTTGGTTCCAGACCCTGAACGAGCCCGGCGGCGAGTTCCTGTTCCGCTTCGGCACGCTCAACGACATGCACATCGGCGAGTCCACCGCAGGACTGCTGCAACTGGGGCCGATCGTGCTCACTCCGGGCTTTACCTGGCCCGACCCGCAGAACCCCTACTGGCTGTTCTCCAACGCGGCCGCGCTCAACGGCGCCTCGGACGCCGGCGCCGAGCTGCTGGTGATCAAGGGCGACCTGACCTCGAACTCGTGGGCCGAGGAGTACCAGGCCTACCTGGACTTGACCGCGGGCTATCCGCTGCCGATCTGGGAACTGCGCGGCAACCACGACCGGCCCGGCGAGGACGGGGATCTGTTCCTGAGCATGTTGGGGCTGGAGTCGTCCAACCGCAGCTTTGAATACCAGGGGGTCAAGTTCATCCTGCTGGACTCGGTCGATCCGCTCAGCGGCGCGCCGAGCCTGTCCAACCAGACCATGACCTTTCTCATATCGCAGCTTCAGTCCGCGCCGGATACGCCGACGCTGATCTTCCTGCATCACGCGGTACGCGTGCCGGCCTGGGGCCTGGGCCAGGATGCCGAGAAACTGCTGGCGTTGATCGACGAACACCCGCAGGTGCTGGCCGTACTCTCCGGCCACAGCCACCGCGCGGCGGTCGATCCCTACCTGACTGCCGACGGCCGCGTCGTGCCGCTGATCGAGACGCCCAGCACCAAGGAGTACCCGCTGGGCTATACGATCTACGATGTGTACACCCAGGGTTTCGTCCAGACCTTCCACCGATCGGACTGCGAGGATTGCCGCGCCTGGCAACACATCACCCGCGAGGAGTACTTCGGCCTGGCGCCCACGATTTTGCTCGGGCCGCTGGAGGCGCGCTGCTTTACCCACCGCTTTGACCAGCCGATTGAGGGCGGAGGCGACGACGATGACGCAGAGCCGCCGCCCGCGCCGGATATCCCGCCAACGACGATGGATCTGGACCAGGGCGATCGAGTTTGCGGCGGATTGTAAAACCGATTCGCGCGATTGCCCAAGGTTGGTTTTTCATCTTTACAGTTCATGTGGATTGTGGTACTTATTATGATCTGAATCAGGAGGTCTGGATTGGTTCCCCCTCTTATTCGTCTCAACCCCTAAGATGTTGTTATGCAAGAAGATTTCACATTTGAACGCGACCTTTGCGCCTGGTTTTGCGTTATCAACAGCTGTGGAATTCCCTGTGGACAAACTGGGGATCGAGACCTGTAATTCTTGGTATTAAAGCCACTATCGCCACGGGAAATGAGGCCGAAATGAAGACTGTTTGGACCGAGACGGCTCAGTTGCTGCGCTCACGCGTGCCGGCTCAGGCCTGGTCGGCGTGGGTCGAGCCCGTCGAGTTCGTCGACGCCGAGGAAAGTTCCATGACCCTGGAGGTCCCGAGCAAGTACGCCAAAGAGGTGTTTCTCGAGAAATACATCTCGATTACCAAAGAGGCGTTGCACGAGCTGACCGGTCGTCACTATCAGTTAAAGTTTATGATCAACGAGGCCAAGGGTAAGGCCCAACTGAGCCTGCTCAACGACGAGACCACGCCGCCGGTGGATCGCCGACATCGCGCCAAGCGCAACGAGCGCAAAAAGCTCAACGCGCAGTTCTCGTTCAGCCAGTTCATCGTCGGCCCGAGCAATCAGTTCTGCTACGCGGCGTGCAACTCGGTGGCCAACAATCCGGGACGCAGCTACAACCCGCTGTTCATTTACGGCGGCGTGGGATTGGGCAAGACGCACATCCTCAACGCCATCGGCAACCACGTGATGCGCAAGTGGTCGGACATGCGCGTGCTGTACATCACCGCCGAGACGTTCATGAACGAGATGATCATGTCGTTGCAGCACAACCGCATTCAGGCTTTCCGCAACAAGTTCCGCAACGGCTGCGACGTGCTGCTGATCGACGACATCCAGTTCCTGACGGGCAAGGAGCGCACCCAGGAGGAGTTCTTCCACACCTTCAACTCGCTGTACGAGACCGAGCGCCAGATCGTGATGACCTCGGACAAGTTCCCCAAGGACATCCCGGGCCTCGAGGAGCGGCTGCGCAGCCGTTTCGAGTGGGGGCTGATCGCCGACATCGCGCCGCCCGAGCTCGAGACGCGCATCGCGATCCTGATCGCCAAGGCCAAAAAAGAACGCGCCGACCTGCCCGACGACGTGGCGCTGTTTTTGGCGAGCAACTTCCGCAACAACATCCGCGAACTCGAGGGCGCCTATATCCGCGCTCACGCTTTCGCCTCGCTCTCGGGCAAGCAGCTCACCGTCGAGCTGGCGCGAGAGGTGCTCAAGCATATGATCCGCGACAAGAACCATCGGCCGACGATCGAGGACATCCAGAAAACCGTGGCCGACTACTACCACGTCAAGGTCCACGACCTGCGCGGACACAGGAAGCCCAAGATCATCGCCCACCCGCGTCAGGTGGCGATGTACCTCAGCCGCAAGATCACCGAGGCCAGCTACCCCGAGATCGGCCAGCGCTTCGGCGGCAAGGACCACTCGACGGTGATCCACGCGGTGAACCGCATCGTCAAGAAAATGCAGGAAGACATCAACCTCAGCGGCGAGATCGATTCGCTGCTCAAGACGCTGAGCAAGGGTTGAGCCGCAGACGGCGGCCAATCAGGGGGATGCAAGGGGTGTTAAAAGCCTGGGAGTCGTTCGGGGGATCAATTGTGGACAAGTCGGTTGTTCACAGATTGGGTCGATCGGTACACAGCACGGTCCATACTTTATCACCAGGAGGTTTGCCTTTGGCACCGGGCAGTTGTACGCTCGATCCACAAATTCACAGGCGATAATACTAATACTAGAAGACTATAATACATAGAACATATAAGGAGCACGGACGCGGCCATGGAATTCACAATAACCAAAGATGACTTCCTGCGCGGACTGGGAAGAATCCAGAGCATTATCGACAAAAAGCATACGCTTCCCATCCTCTCCAACGTACTGCTCGAAGCGGGCAAGGATCAGCTTGAACTGGTCGCCACCGACCTTGAAGTCGGGATCCGCGTGCAGCTTTCCGCCGACGTGGCGGACGAGGGCAACATCACGGTCTCGGCCAAAAAACTGTTCGAGATTATCCGTGAGCTGCCCGAGGGACCGATCCGCATCGCCACGTTGGACAACGACTGGATCCAGGTCACCAGCGGCAAGGCCGTGTTCAAGGTGGTCGGTCTGGCAGCCGAGGACTTCCCGATGTTCCCGGCGTTCGATCCGGAGAGCTTCGAGGCCGTGGACGGCGACATGCTGCTGGACATGATGGAGAAGACAGCCTTTGCCGCATCCACCGACGAGACGCGTTACTACCTCAACGGCGTGTTGTTCGAGAGCGAGCAGGGCGAAGGTCAGCCGCTGCTGCGGATGGTCAGCACCGACGGACATCGGCTGTGCATGGTGGTCAAGACCGTCGAGAGCCTGGGCAACCTAAAGCTCGAGGAACCGGTAATTATCCCGCGCAAGGGAGTCGCCGAACTGCGCAAGCTGCTCTCGGACGACGACGAGCCGGTAATGCTGATGCTGCGCGAGCGCAACATCATCGTCAGCAAGGGCTCGGTGCTGTTCGTGATCAGACTGATCGACGGCGAGTTCCCCGATTACCGCCAGGTGGTGCCCAAGGAGCTGCAGCGCAGCATCAGCACCGACCGCGGACTGCTCTCATCGGCCCTGCGTCGCGTTTCGGTGCTCAGCTCGGAAATAACGCGCGGCGTCAAGCTCGACTTCGAGGGCAATGCGTTGAACATCTCGTCGAGCAATCCCAATTTCGGCGACGCCACCGAGGAGCTCGATGTGGCCAGCGAGGGCGAACCGTTGGCCATCGGCTTCAACTCGCGCTACCTGCTGGACGTGCTCGGCGCATCCGACGCCGAGGAGGTCAAGCTCAGCCTCGGCGACGAGCTCAGCCCGGCTATCATCCGCTTTACGGGCAACGAAGAGTTCCTGGCAGTGATCATGCCCATGAGGCTCTAGCACGGATAATCAAACTATGACGGACAAGAATAAAGATAAAACGCAAGGGGAGGATTATACCTCCCAGAACATCCAGGTGCTCAAGGGGCTGGCCGCGGTGCGCAAGCGCCCGGCGATGTACGTCGGCTCGACCGGCGCGCTGGGACTGCACCACCTGGTCTACGAGGTGGTCGACAACAGCGTCGACGAGGCGATGGGCGGCTACTGCAGCGAGATCGATGTCACGATCCACGTCGACAACTCGGTGACCGTGATCGACAACGGACGCGGTATTCCCACCGACTGGCACGAGCGCGAAAATCGTCCCGCGGCCGAGGTCGTAATGACGATCCTCCACGCCGGCGGCAAGTTCGACAAATCCAGCTACAAGATCTCCGGCGGCCTGCACGGCGTGGGCGTGTCGGTGGTCAACGCGCTGAGCGAGTGGCTCAATCTCGAGATTCGTCGCAACGACAAGGTCTACACCCAGCGCTACGAGCGCGGCGAGATCGCATCCCCGTTCACCGAAGAGGGCAAGACCCGCAAACGCGGCACCAAGATCACCTTCAAGCCCGACCCGCAGATCTTCCAGGAGTTGATCTTCAACTTCGATACTCTCTCCCAGCGCCTGCGCGAGCTGAGTTTCCTCAACGCCGGGCTGAAGATCACGATCACCGACGAGCGCGACGAAAAGAACCATACGTTCTTCTACAAGGGCGGGATCCTGCAGTTCGTCGAGCACCTCAACCAGAAAAAAGAGCCGATGCACCCCAAGCCGGTCTACTTCGAGGGCGAGCGCGAGGGGGTCAGCGTCGAGATCGCGCTGCAATACAACCGCGGCTACCAGGAAAAACTGTTCAGCTTCGCCAACAACATCAACACCATCGAAGGCGGAACGCACCTGATCGGATTCAAGTCGGCGCTGACGCGTACGGTCAACTCCTACGCCCAAAACAACAGCCTGCTCAAGGATCTCAAAAGCTCGCCCTCGGGCGACGACGTGCGCGAGGGTCTAACCGCGGTGATCTCGGTCAAGGTCCCCGAGCCGCAGTTCGAGGGGCAGACCAAGACCAAGCTGGGCAATACCGAGGTCAAGGGGTTGGTCGAGACGCTGGTCAACGAGAAGCTCTCATCCTACCTCGAGGAGCACCCGACGGTAGCGCGCAAGATCGTGGCCAAGTGCGTCGAGTCGGCCCGCGCCCGTGACGCAGCGCGTAAGGCCCGCGATCTGACACGCCGTAAAAGCGCACTGGAAGCGGGCAACCTGCCGGGCAAACTCGCCGACTGCCAGGAACGCGACGCGGCCGGAGCCGAGCTGTTTTTAGTCGAGGGCGACTCGGCCGGCGGATCGGCCAAACAGGGGCGCGACCGGCGCTTCCAGGCGATCCTTCCGCTACGCGGCAAGATCCTCAACGTCGAGAAAGCGCGCTTCGACAAGATGCTGGCCAACGAGGAAATCAAGGTCATCATCCAAGCCCTGGGTACGGGCATCGGCGTGGACGAGTTCAGCGTCGAGAAGCTGCGCTATCACAAGATCATCATCATGACCGACGCCGACGTGGACGGCAGCCACATCCGCACCCTGCTGCTGACATTCTTCTATCGTCAGATGCCCGGGCTGGTCGAACAGGGCAACCTATACATCGCCCAGCCGCCGCTGTTCCGCGTTGCAGGCAAGGGGATCAAGCGCGGCATCTACATGAAAGACGAGGACGCGCTGCGAGAGCTGCAGATCGAACGCGCCTGCGACGGGGTCAAGGTCCAGAGCAACGGCAACGAACAGATCGACGGCCGCAAGCTCGCAACAATGGTGCGCTCGCTGATCGATTACCACTACCACCTGGGCAAGCTCGAGCGCCGCGGCTACGGCTCCAAGCTGATCAGCTACCTGCTGGGCCGCGGGCTGAACTTTAAAAAGCAGATCGAGCAGGCCGACTATGTGGCGCAGATGCACGAAGAACTCGAGCAGTTGGGCTTCAACGTGGGCGACTCCACGCTCAACGAGGAATACGGCACCTGGGGCTTCGACGTGACATACGCCGCGGGCGGGCAGTACACCAGCCGACGCCTGGGCCTGGACCTGCTGAGCTCGGCCGAGTACCGCGAACTGATCAAGCTGGACAAGCTGCTCGCAGAACTGGGAGAGGCGCCGTTCACCGTGATCGAAAACAGCACAAGCTCCGAGGCGAGCGATCGCGCGGAACTGCTGCGGCTGATCTTCGATCTGGGAAGCCGCGGCCTGACCATCCAACGCTACAAAGGGTTGGGCGAGATGAACGCCGACCAACTGTGGGATACCACCATGGACCCGGAGAAGCGTGTGCTGCTCCAGGTGCGAATCGAGGACGCGGTGGAGGCCGACGAGGTGTTCACCGTGCTGATGGGCGACAAGGTCGAACCCCGCCGCCAGTTCATCGAGGACAACGCACTCAATGTGGTCAACCTCGACGTCTAGGCGCCGCATAACTCGCACAGCACCAGGGTCGTTAACCAGCGACCCTCTCCGCGACGGCGGCCTTGAGGCGGTTATCAGCCGCAGCAAAGCTCGCATAGTTCGCTGGTCCTAATCCAACGATCCGCCCTGCGCCCGGCTTTGAGCGGGGGGCAAGGCTCGCGCAGAACGCTGGTTGTAATCCAACGACCCTCTCCGCGCCCGGCTTTGAGCCGGGGGCAAGGCTCGCGCAGAACGCTGGTTGTAATCCAACGACCCTCTCCGCGGCGGAAGATGGGGGTGGGTAATAATGTTGAATAGCATTATTTGGTGAGCGCTCGCGGGGCATTGGCTCAAAATTATCTAAAACAATTCACCATGCCCTCCGTGGCATTCCCTCCCTTCCCCAAGGGTTCTCTTGATCTGCCGGGGTAAAGGTTCTAACGTCATCGGCTCGCAACGGATGAAAGGATAATGTGTGAATCGTAGCGATCAATGGCCGCAAATCCGCACTCTGGGCAACGGGCTGAGGATCGTGCTCGACCCGCTGTCGGGCTCGCCGGTAGTCTCGGTTCAGGCCTGGGTGATGGTCGGCTCGGCCGACGAGCGCCCCGATCAGGCGGGCCTGGCCCACGTACACGAGCACATGGTGTTCAAGGGCACGCCCACGCGGCCGGTGGGCGCGATCGCAGCGGAGGTCGAGGGTCTGGGCGGCGAGATCAACGCCTTTACCAGCCTGGATCATACGGTCTACTACATCACGATTGCCTCGCGCTTCGCTGATCGCGCGCTGAGCGTGTTGGGCGACGCGTTGAACAATACGCTGTTCGATCAAGACGAGCTGACGCGCGAGCTCGAGGTGATCCGCGAGGAGATCCTGCGCGGCCGCGACAACCCGCAGATCAGGCTCAGCGATTTACAGTTCTCCGAAGCCTTTGCAATTCATCCCTACGGCCGACCGGTCATCGGCATCGAGCAGTCCGTGGCCGCGATGACCCGCGAAAAGGTGATCGAGTTTTACGACCGCTGGTATTGCCCGTCGAACGTCTGCCTGGTGGTTTCCGGCGAGTTCGAGCCGGACGTGATTATGCAGTTGATCGAAAGCGAGTTCGGCCAAAGGCGGCCCGCGCCGTTGCCCGCCGTTGGTCCGCGTCAGGCCGAGCCCGAGCCCGAGGGACCGCGCGCGCAGATCGAGGCCTCGTCCGTGTCCGAATGCTACCTATCGTTGGCCTGGCCCGCGCCCGCCATCGATCATCCTGACGCGGCGGCCCTGGACGTGGCGGCGCTGGTGCTCGGGGCCGGAGAATCCAGCCGGTTGTACCGCGAGGTGCACGATAAGCGCGAGCTGGCGTTCGCGGTCTGGGCCCAGAACTATACGCCCAAGGATCCGGGGCTGATGTTCGCCGGGGCGATGACCACGGCCGAGCATTTCGAGCCCTGCCTTTCGGCGATCCTCGAGCAGTGCGCGCAAATCGCCCTAGAGCCGCCCGACCCCGAGGAGCTATGCAAGGCCAAGCGGATCGTCGAGGCCGAGCTGGTGTTCGACGCCGAGACCGTGCAGGGCTCGGCGCACAAGCTCGGGCTGTCGATGAGCCTCACCGATGATGTAAATCTCGAGGCCCAGTACCTGGCGCGGGTGCGCGCGGTGCAGGCCCAAGACGTGCAACGGGTCGTGGCGCAATACATGCGGCCCGAACGGATTCGGCTCGCCGCGCTGTGGCCCGAGCAGGCGGGAGACGCGCCGAGCCAAAAGGCGCTGCTCGAGCGCGTTCTGGCAGCCCCCGCGCCTGCGGCGGTCGAGGCTACACCCGAGCAAGTCGCCCAGCCGACGCAAACGCACAAGGCGGCGCGGCGCACGGTGCGGCAGGTCCAGCCGCTCTATCGCGAGCTGCCAAGCGGAATGAAACTGGTGGCGATTCAGCGTCCGGGCAGCGGCGTGGTGAGCATGCGCGCGGCCCTGCTCGGGGGCCAGCGCATGGAGCGGGTCGAACACGTAGGATTGCAAAACTTCTGCGCCCAGATGCTGACTAAGGGCACGAGCACGCGCGACGCGGCGCAGCTGGCCCGCGAGGTCGACCGGCTGGCCGGATCGCTGAGCGGATTCTCGGGCCGCAACAGCATCGGCCTTACCGGCGAGTTTCTGGCCGCGGACTTCCAGCGCGGGCTCGAGCTGTTCAGCGACGTACTGCTGCGTCCGCGCTTCGATGCGGACGAGGCCGAGAAGAAACGCCGCGAGCTGCTCTTTGCCCTCTCCAGCCGCCGCGATCAACCGGCGCGCGTGGCCTTCGACCTGTTCGCGCGCACGCTCTACGGCGACCACGCCTACAGCTTCCCCAGCCTGGGCAACGTCCAAAGCGTGGGCGCGATCAGCGTCGAGCAGCTTAGGCGAGCCTGGCGCGACCAGCTGCGCGCGCGCTCGTGCGTGATCGGCGTGGCTGGCGACGTGGATCCGCTGGAGGCCCTCGATGCGTTGCAAGACGCGATCGACCTGCAGCAAACCGCGGACCTCGAGCCGTTGCGACCCGAGCCCGCGCCGTCGCGTCTTGACGGGCCGCGCCAGGCGACCCAGAGCAGCGACAAGCAGCAGGCCCACGCGGTGATCGGCTTTCCGGGCGCAACCCTCAACGATCCGGACCGCCATCTGCTCGAGCTGCTCAGTGCGATTCTAAGCGGACAGTCCGGGCGGCTGTTTCTCGATCTGCGCGACCGCCAGAGCCTGGCCTACAGCCTGAACAGCCTCAGCGTCGAAGGCCTTGATCCGGGATTCTTCGGCGTTTACATCGGCTGCGCGCCGGACAAGGTCGAGCACGTGCTGGAGCAGATCGATGCGCACCTCGAGCGCATCTGCAAGCAACCCGTTTCGCTCGAGGAGCTTAAGCGCGGGCGGCGCTACGTGCTGGGCAGCTTTGAGATCGAGCTGCAGACCGGCTCGGCCTGGACCTCGCAGCTGGTGCTCAACGAGCTGTACAAACTTCCGCGCGACGAAATCGAGCGCATGCGAGTGCTGCTCCAGAGCGCCACGCCCCAAGACGTGCAACGCGTGGCCCAACGCTTTCTCGATCCCCAAGCTCGAGTGCAGGTCGTGCTGACTCCCTGACGCGGCATTGTGCGGAGCTGGTGTATAATTCACCTCACAGGGGACTATCCGCGAGGGGATGATGTTCAAGCATACTGGTAGATTGTGGCTAATCCTGGCGCTGTGCGCCGTGTTGAGTCTCTGCGCCTGCTCCGGTGGAGACGACGACGACGATGACGGCGATCCGGCCGATGGCGATAATCCCGGAGACGGCGACGATTCGGGCGACGGCGGCGACGAGCAGGTGCCCGACGATCCGGGGATACACGACTACATCATCGTGGCCGCCAATCCGGATCTCGAGTCCGCGGCCATGGAGCTCAAGGCTTTGCGTCACGACGAGGGGCTCTCGGTGAAATCGACCAACCTCGAGCAGCTCGGAATTAAGGGCGACGCCGAGCAGATGATGGTCGCGTTGCGCGATTACCTGCTGGGCGAGTACGACCCGAGCCGCACCCAGTACGTGCTGTTGATCGGTTCCCACGCGCTGCTGCCGATGTGCACCGCGTACCTCGATCCGCTCAATCACTCGGCTCAGGGCGAGTACACCACGCTCACCGATTTCTACTATTCCGACCTGACCTCGGCCTGGGACTCGGACGGCGACGGGTTCTACGGCGAGTACGGCGACGACGCCATGGACTTCAATGCCGAGCTGCTGGTGGGGCGCATCCCGCTGGACGATCCGCAGCAGGTCGCAGCGGTTGCAGCGCGAATCGTCGATTGGACCGGATCCAACGCCGCGTACAAGAACGACGTAATGCTCGCCGCGGGACGCATTCAGCTCGAGGGCGATTCCTCGATCATCATGGAGGTGATTCGTACTCAGACCCTGGCGCCAGCGGGATTCAACGTGACCCGCGCCTATGCCGACGACAACCTCGCCGTGCCCGAGATCCCGCTGGAGAGCTCGGCCTTCATCGATTATTGGAACGGCCACGACCTGGGGTTCGTGATGTGGGCCTGTCACGGCAGCGCCTTTGCCGCCTACACCGGCTACGACAACGAACGTTTCTTCCGCGTGGCCGACCTTCCGGACGTGGGCGGATCAGCCCCGAGCGTGGTCTTCTCCAGCGCCTGCTCCAATGCCAAGGCCACCGAGTACAGCCTGGGCCACGCGCTGCTGGCGGACAAGGCGGCGGGATTCATCGGCTCGACCACCGTGACCCACCCCGGCGATTTGGGCGAGGGGTCTCTGACGTTCATTATTACTATCGAGGAATTCATCGTCGACGGCCTGCCGCTGGGCACATCGTTCCGCGACGGGATCAACAATTACATGGACAACTTTTTCCTGAAGATGGGCTATGAGCCGCAGCTTTACCTACGCAACATTTTCGGCTTCACGATCTATGGCGACCCGGCACTGACCTACCGGCCCTAAGCGGCAGCTTGGAGCTGCCACAAAACACGCGCAGAACGCTGGTCCTAATCCAACGATCCGCCCCGCGACCACCGCTTGGAGCTACAGCAAAACACGCGAGCGCCCGGCTTTGAGTCGGGAGCAAGGCTCGCCTCTCCGGTTGTAAGGCCACGACCCACCCCGTTTCCGCGTCGCGGAGGCGGCTCACTTCCGTTTTTTAGGCTTTGGTTTGGCCTTTACAGCAGTCTTCGGTTTGGCTTTGGCCTTGGCCACGGCTTTAGCAGCGGCTTTAGGTTTAGGTTTGCCGACCGTCTTTTTTAGCGCAGGTTTGGGCTTTGCTTTAACAGCGGCTTTGGCTTTGGCCTTGGGTTTGGGCTTCGGCTTGGGCGCGGCTTTAACGGGCAGGGGGTTGGTGCGCTCCATGCGGTCGAGGAACTTATCCATGCCCGCGTTGATCTCGCTGGGGAACTCCAGCGGCGCGTAGTGCGTGCCCTTGGGCAGCACCAGCAGCTCGGAGCCGCGAATGCGGCGGTGCATGCGTTCGCTGACGTAGACCGGAGTAAAGAAGTCGCGGCCCGCTGCCACGATCAAGGTCGGCGCGTCGATGCGGCTGAGAAAGTCCCAGGCGTCCTGTTTCCCCATGTCGTTCATCACGTGGAAGTAGGCCTCGAAGTCCAGGCCCGAGTAGTCCTCGACCAGCTCCTTGAAGACCTCGATGTCAGCCTCCTTGGCCACTATGCCCAACGGTTGCGCGAGCTTGAATAGCGGCTCGAGGTTGAGCGAAAGCTTCATCGCCTTGCCCGTAAGACCCGGCAGCCGCTCGAGCAGGTTGAACACCAGCGGCATCAGGTAGCGGCTGCCGCCCCAGTGCAACGCCGTGTCGAACGGCCGTCCCGCGCTGCCGCAAATCAGGCCCAGGCCGCGCACCTGCTCGGGGTGGGCCTTGTAATACTCGATCACAATCGGCACGCCCATGGACCAACCGGCAATGATCGGGCGCTCGACCTTAAGGTGCTCGATCAGGCAGTGCATGTCGCGCACCATCACCGGGATCGTCATTGTATTGAGGTCCCGCGGACGCTCGGAGGCGTAGAGCCCGCGGTAATCCCAGGTCACGATGCGGTAGCGCGCCTTGAGGTGGTTGAACAGATAGCACCAGGCGTTGAACGTGCCGCCCAGCCCGTTGGCGAAAACCAGCGGCGGGCCCTGGCCCACGGACTGATAGGCGATCCGCGTGCCGTCGAAGCTCTCGAAACTCCCCTTCTGGATTCCCTCGATCTTGCTCTTGTTCAACATCGATCCTCCTGGTTCCGTTTCCGGATCATAGACAGGCCGCGGCGCCCGGCGCAAGCCGTTGCCGGCCCATGTATAATGCGGCCATGTCCGATGAGCCGCATCTGCTCGAGAGCTATCGCAATCCGATCTTCTTGCTCGCCCTGCTGGTGGGCGCAGGCGTGGTGATCACGGCCGTTGGTCTGACCGGGATCTCCGAGTTCGGGCCGTTCAAACTCTACACCCACTGGGAACTGCTCCAGGCCGAGGGACGCGGCGTGGAACTGGCCGAGATGCTTTGCTACCTGGCGACCTTCGCACTGTCGACGGTCCTGGCGGTCAAGATCAGCGGCAAACGCGCGCGCTTCGCGCTCTACGGCGCATACTTCTTTGTGCTGGCAATGGAGGAGTCGGACTGGCTGCAGCAGGTGTTGGGCTACGACTCGCCGCAATTTTTCGTGGTGCACAACAAGTTCGACGCGGTCAACATCCACAACCTGCTGATGTTCGGCGAGGGATCCTCAGTGCCCGTGGGCCAATATTGGGCGTTGGCGTTTTTGCTCACGCCGTTGGCCGGGTTTCTGCTCTATAGTCTGGTGCGCGCCTGGCGCGGCGAGTTTTTGGGCAAAGTAGCGTTGATCCTGTTCGGCTTCGCGTTCTTTGCCGAGTGCATCCCCAGCCAGCCGGTGCTCCAGCTGCTGCTCGGGATCTTCGCCCTGGCCTACGCCGCGATCGTGGCCACGGTCGATTCCGAGCGCCGACGCCGCACTCTCTGACCGATCTCCATTCTAATCTTTGCCATGGGGACATAATCGCAGAGCAGTTACAGGGGACATATTCGCTAGGCTAATACCTGTGAGGTTGATTAAGTTGACAAAGATTGACTCGTAGCGTAAGCAGAAAGGTTCCACCGGGGTCACTCGTTCGGAGGCGATAATGAAGGTAAAACGGCTTGCGCTTGTACTTTTTCTGTCTGCGTTGGTGGCATGCGCCTGTTTGCTCGGCGCCTGCTCCCAGGGCGATGATGATGACGACGCCGATGACGACGACTTACTCGACGACGACGATGCGGCCGACGACGACGACGATGCATCATCCCCCGATCCGCAAACCGCGGACGATCGCATTACCCTCGAGCTGATCCCGGGTTGCAACCCGTTCGCCACCAGCGACGAGTGCGTGTTGCCCTATCCCAGCTCGTTTTTCCAGATCGATGATCCGAACAGCGCCACGGGCGTGCGCAACAACTATCCCGACGACATGCTGCCCGTGCCGCCGGACATGCCGCCGTTCGATCTGGGGCCGACCAACGACGCCGACGGCGTGTCCACGGCCGGACCGATCCTGCTGCACTTTGCCGCGGACGTGGACCCCGACGACCTGACTTTTGCCGACGAGCTCGACGAGTCGGTGGCGCTGGACTCGCCCATCGCGCTGTTCGACATCGAGACCGGCGAGCGCCTGCTGTTCATGTCGGAGATGGACGCCAACCGCAAGGAATCCCGCCCGGACCGCTACGCGCTGATCCTGCGCCCGATGTCGCCGATGGAGATGGGCCACCGCCACGTGATCGCACTGACCAACGAACTCAACGACGTGGACGGCGCGCCGTTTACATCCCCGCCGGCGTTCGTTGCGCTGCGCGACGGCGTGCTGACCAACAACCCCGAGATCGAGGCGGTGCGCGAGCGTTACGAGCTGATTTTCGCCATGCTCGAAGAGAACGGCTACCAGCGCGACGAACTGCTGCTGGCCTGGGATTTCATGGTCGCCTCCAAGGACTTCCTGCTCGGCTCGATACTCTCGATGCGCGAGGAGGCGCTGAACGCCGGAGACCTGGGCTACACCATCACCCGGATTCAGGTCGACCCCAACCAGTGGGCGGCCAAGGTGATCGAGGGCACGTTCGAGGTGCCGACGTTTCTTAACGAGAACAGCGTCTTCGACTACGACGGGCTGCACCACCCGATCCGTCAGGAGACCAACCAATCATTCCCGTTCACGATGGTGATCCCCAAGCAGGCGCGCACTCTGGGCGAGCCGCTGCCGCTGATGATCTTCGGCCACGGACTGTTCGGCTCGGGGCGCAGCTACCTCAACGGCTGGGCCGCCAAGTATATCCAGCCGCTGGCCGAGGAAAACGGCATAGTAATCATCGCCACCGATTGGATCGGCCTGAGCGCCGGCGATATGAACATGATCCTCGAAAACGTGATTACCGATCTAAACAACATCTCGCTGGTCACCGACCGGCTGCAACAGTCGCTGATCAACAACCTGACTCTCACCGAACTGGCGCTCAACCAGCTTTCGACCGATCCCGACGTGATGGTCACCGAGGAAGCGCTGCTCGATCCGGACCGAGTCTACTACTACGGCGTGAGCCTCGGCGGAATCCAGGGCTCGTCGTTCGTCTCGATCTCCGACCGCGTCTCGCGCGGCGTGTTTGCGGTTCCCGGCTCGGTCTGGCTCAACATGTTCACGCGCTCGATCAACTGGCTGCCGGTCAAACTGGTGCTCGACCTGAAATACCCCGATCCGCTGGCCCAGCAGATAGGAATCGCACTGATCCAGTCGCGGTTCGACCTCTCCGACCCGGTGAACCTCACGCGGCTGCTTTACTACGAACCGCTGCCCGATGCGCCGCCGGATCGCGTGACCCTGATCCAGGAATCGATCGGCGACTGCCAGGTGCCCAACATCGCCACCGAGATGCTGGCGCGCTCAACAGGGGCGGCGTTGATCCAGCCCTCGATCTACCCGGTTTACGGGTTGAATATCATTCCTTCGCCGACGACTGCTCCGGTAATGGTGCAGTACCACTTGGTCGAGCAGGCCCAGGCCAATCCGCCGCCGGAATCGAACGTCCCGCCCACCGTGGACAACAACGTGCACTCCGATGTGGTGTTCCTGCCCCACGTGATGCAGCAGGTATCGCACTTGCTGGCAACTGGCGAGGTCGTCCAATACTGCGACGGACCCTGCGACCCGGATTGAGGCGGCACAAAACTCACGGCACCTTTGAGGTGCTACAAAACTCGCGTAGTTCGCTGGTCGTAATACATCGACCCACCCCGCGTCGACGGCTTTGAGCCGGGTGCAGGGCTCGCGTAGTTCGCTGGTCGTTAGGCAACGATCCACTCCGCGAATAAGCATTGGGGAGATGGGGGTAAAGATCGAGATATCGATCTTTGTGTGTAGGCTCGCCGGAAGTATTGGCTCGAGATTAACTAAAACGATTCACCATGCAACCCGTGGCATTCCCTTCGACCCTCGAGTCTTAGACGCGACAAATGGTTTT
>JAVCCG010000035.1 GCA_030765605.1 Candidatus Alcyoniella australis | reverse complement strand
CGACCACAGGTAACCGCCCCTGGCAATGGAGCGCGCGCCGGTCTTGCGGGCGGACATGATCGCGGCCCACGATCCGTCGAGCTGATTGGATTTGCAGATGTCGGCGGTCAGGTTCAGCGAGCTGAGCAACGAAGCCGCCCGCAGGCTGGTGATCGTTGGGTTGGAATTGCCGGGAAGCGCGATTGCCTCAATTCCCGCAGGTAGAATCGGCGGCTCTGCTGCATTAGGTCTGCCGTAACTGATTAGTCGTACTTGCCAACCGTGTTCGACGATTTTTTTGTAGATGGCTAATTCGCGATCGAGCATGCCGATCGAGCGCCAGCTTTCCAGTCCCACTCCACGGGTAAAAAATAGGTTCAGCGTGCGATATTTAGAAGTGGTTTCCGACAAGAAACAAGACCTCAAAAGCAGAAATTATCAGAAACAACGCAATACTACCATTGCATCGCCCGGGACGAAACTCTGAGCGCAACAGCAGGGAGATGTGTGGCTGCCACGGCCGCCCCAAGCGTTGCATGCAAGCGAAGCTGCACTTAGAATCGGCCCAGAAGACCGTACTATGAATTTGAGGGAACACAATAATGCCTTGCGCTTATTTGACTGTAGTCTATCGCAACCAACTGCGGCCCCTCGCGGATCGCACAGATCGGTTGGGATCAGTGTTGCCTTTCAATTACGATCGCTCGGAGCGGAATACCATCGGCAACGTAGAAATCTGGTTCTGGCAAAAGGGCGACAAGCTGAACCGGACCTCGTTGTACGAACAGCAGGACAGTGCTGCGGCGATTGTGGCCGGTTACGGGATGAGCCGCGACACAGGCGACCCTTTGGGTGCAGCCGAGCTGTTGCACGGCAAATTTACCGACATCTGGAACGACTACAACGGCGAGTGGTCCGGGGTGTTGGCTTCGGAACAACGAGTCGTGGCCGGGAGTTCGGCAATCGGCACGCAGATGCTGTTTGTTTTGGATCAGCCGGAATTGATCGCGTTGTCAAACCGGGGGCGCTTACTGTGGGAGGTGCTGCGGGCCTTGGATCGGCCGTTGATCCCAAATCAGGATACCTTGGCGACTTTAATCACACGCACTTTTCCATATTGCACTGATGGTACGGCTGTCCAGGACGTGCGCTTTGTGGCGTCGGACAAATACCTGGAGATCAAAACGTCCACGGGTAAAGTGGAGGAACATGAACTCGATCCTCTGTTCTTTCTCAATCGCAATCCCGCAGGCGGTCAGGATTGGGACCGCTTGGCCCAAACCTTGTCGAAAAACACCAGATGGCTCGAAGGCGCGAAGGGCCCAGTGATCGGCGCACTCACCGGCGGAAAGGACAGCCGACTCGTGCTCAGCATGCTGGACAACGCCGGATTGATCGATAAGGTCGATAAGTTCATGATCCGTGCGCCGCAGGAGCACGGCGACGTGGCCTCGGCATCGATGATCGCCAAACAGAAAGGGCTTGATTTCGAGCGACAGGATCTTGGCGATGAGTACGATCTGATGGGATCGATTGAACGCCACGTTTTGGTCACCGAGGGTTCGCTCAACGCCTGGGATCTGAAGGTGTCGACCAACGATGAAACACAGATCAGAATCAATGGCCTAGGAGGAGAGCTCTACCGGCGTGCCTCACTGGGGATCGGCCCGCTTCCGGACAGCCCCCTGGGTAGGATCGGCGAGACGTTTCGTAAAATGCGCCCATCCGCCGTGGGTCCCTCGGCTAGAGTATACGTGCAGGACTGGGACAATTTCGGCTGGCTTCTGCCGTGGGATTTATTCTACAGCCAGCGCAGACGGGCCGAGCAATGGTTGGAAGACCTCAGGCAGCGCGGTCTGGATGCAGGCCATTTCATTGATGCTCTGTATTTGCGCCAAACACTGCCGCGGTGGGGCGGCCACGCGAAGTTGCACAATGATCTAATCGGTGTCGATTTCAATCCACTGTTCAATATCGATCTGGTGCGGGCCTACCAGCAACTCTCTCTGGATGACAGATCTCAGGAGCGGGTACATTTCGAGATGATGGTAAGGCTCGATCCAGAGCTGGCAACGCTGCCGTTCAACAGCGCACGCTGGGACGCGCGGATGATCGCACGCAGCACCTTCCCAGACCTAAGGGTAGCTGAGAAGGGACTGCACAACCCATGCGTCGGTGCCGGTTGGCAGGTGACCGCCATCAGACGTTGCTGGCCGCAGGTGCGCAAGCTGATCGAGAATGAACGCCTACTCGATAGCATCAGGCCGCAGCGAGTGGGGCTGCTGCTAGATGTGGCCGAGACGGTGTTGGGCATTGAGGGCGCGGATCACTCGTATCTGAAGTTGAAGGCTCCGTTTTTACTGATCACATCACAACGTAATGTTAAGCGGATGTTGCAGCAGGTGCTCGGCTTGCTGACGATTCAGCAGACAGTGGCGATGTTGGAAAAACTTTCAGCCACATAGCTTATTGCCCAAGCCCAACGATGTGTAAAAATACTTTTATACAAAATGGCGCGGCATGCGTGGTCTGCGCGGCGCGCGACATATCGATGCTGAAAAGCGTTGATGGTCGAAATTACCTGCGTTGCGCGCGGTGCGCTGCGATTTATCTGCATCCACGGCAGCGGCCGACAGCGGAGGAGGAGTACCGGCGATACCTGTTGCACCAAAACGATTCGTCGGATCCGGGCCACCGCAAGTTCCTCTCCAAGCTGGTCGATCCGTTGCTGGCCAGACTTGAACCGGCGCAGAGCGGGCTTGACTACGGATCGGGTCCGGACTCGACCCTGGCCGCAATGCTGCGTGAGGCCGGGCATCGGATGAAGCTGTACGATCCGTTTTTTCATCCCGACCCCGCGGCGCTGGCAGCGAAATATGAGTTGGTAGTTTGCAGCGAGACCATTGAGCACTTCCATCGGCCGGATGAGGAGTTCGCCCGCTTTGATGCGCTGCTGCGGCCCGGCGGATGGCTGGGCCTGAGCACCTGCTTGATCGATGAGACGCAAGATTTTGCGAACTGGCATTTTCGCCGCGACCCGACGCACGTTGTGTTCTACGCCGAGCTGACGCTGCGCTGGATCGCGCAGAGCCTGGGATGGGACTGCGAGTTCCCGACACAGGGCGTCTGCCTGATGCGCAAGCCTGAATAGGAACCAACATGAGAAAACCCCCACGCGCAATACGTGGGGGCGGATGTGCGAACCCTGTCGATCGGATTGGGGACTATTCGCCGGGCTTCCAGACCTTCCAGACATTGCCCACCAGTTCCGGGCCGACCTTGAGCACCGGATCACCGGGCTCCCAACCGGCCGGGCAGACTTCCGCGCCTTTGGTGGCGCGCACGTGCTGGAACGCCTGGAGTTGGCGGATCGATTCGTTGACCTTGCGGCCCACCGGCGGGGTCAGGATCTCGATCGCCTGGATCACTCCATCGGGGTCGATGATGAATCGGCCGCGCACGTCAACGCCCGCGGCCTCGTCGTAGATACCGTAGACCGAGCCGATCTTGCCGCCGGCGTCGGAAAGCATCGGGAACGGAAATCCGCCGTCCACCATCTTGGACAGCTCCTGCTCCTGCCAGATTTTATGAACGAAACGGCTGTCAGTGCTGCACGCCAAAACCTGAACTCCCAGCTCCTCGAACTTGGCGGCTTTGCCTGCGACCGCAGACAATTCCGTGGGTCAGACGAAGGTGAAGTCCCCGGGGTAGAAGCACAGGAACACCCACTTGCCCCTGAAGTCCGAGAGCTTGACGCTGGTGAAACCGCCGTTGAAAAAAGCGTTCGCGCCGAAATCGGGCGCCTCTTTGCCCACCATAACTTGCATCTTGGCCGTCTCCTTTACTGGATCGCCCGCGGGCGATTGAGAAATATCCGGTTTGGGAATAATCGGTCCCTCAGCCGCCTCGACACAGCCTTGTGGTCCGTCTGCCGCCATAGTCCCTCCCTGAGAAATTGTGGTTATCATTGTCTCACCCGATCGACAGGGCATTATCAAACGCGCCATATGGTGCAGCTTTGCAAGCTGATGCTAGTTGTGTTTTCAATAAGATTTAATAATGTAAAACATACTTGACCATTCGCTGTAAGTAATCATTGCAACAAAACGGCTGCTCGATGGTCGAAAGGGTGAAATCTTACGACCTAACATAATATGTGGAATTAAAATCTCTGTTCTAATTAAGCATTGGATATGGGAAATCACAATGGGAACGCGCAAGGACGGCGACCAGACCAGGGTCGGCATTCTCAATGCGGCATGCGCCGTGTTCAGCGAAAAGGGATTTAGCGCTGCCACTCACGCCGAGATGACCGCCGAGCAGAAGCTGCGGCAGTTTCTGCGCAGCTTGCTCGGCCAATGCGTTCACTTCAGCTTCGGCCCCAACCAGATCGACATGATAAAAGGATTCCGCTGAGCGACGATCAGCTCGAAGAGTACGTCGATTTCATCGCCGGGTTTACACAGGGGAGAATAACGGCGATAAACAACCCTCACCGTAGGGCTTCCAAGGAGCGCTGATTCCGCCGATGTCGTCCGAACAAAACACGACCGGCCGTCTGGACTCGCTGGTCCAGGGCAGGGTGGGCCCGACCCTTTTACGGATGAGCGCCTCGATGATGATCGGCTTCGTCGCCGGCGCGATGTTCAACATCACCGACACCTATTTTGTCTCGCGCCTTGGCACGCAACCCCTGGCGGCGATGGGCTACACCTTCCCGATGGTGATGGTGATTCACGGTCTGGTGATGGGGATCGGAACCGGAGCCGCGTCGGTGCTCTCGCGTTCGATCGGCAGGGGCGACCAAAGCGGCGTGTTGCGCTACACCATGCACGCGCTGCTGCTGGGTCTGCTGATGACGTTCATCCTGCTGGTGGCGGGCTATATCTCACTTGAGCGGATCGCCAAGCTGATGGGCGCCGATCAGAGCACGCTGCCGCTGGTGATGGACTATATGAACATCTGGTTCACCGGCATGCTGTTCGTGGTGATCCCGATCATCGGCAACAACGCCATCCGGTCCACCGGCGACACGCTCACGCCCAGCATCATCATGACCGCCGATTTGGGGCTCAACGCGCTGCTCGATCCGCTGTTCATCTTCGGTCTGGGACCGGTGCCGGCAATGGGGATTCAGGGCGCGGCCCTGGCCACGGTGATCAGCCGTTCGGTGGCGCTGTGCGCCTCGCTGTACATTCTAATTTACCGCAAACAGATGCTGCGTCGCGAATCACTGAGAATACGCGGTCTGCTCAGATCTTGGGCCGATATTTGCCACGTCGGATTTCCAGCGGCGGGAAGCTACATGCTGATGCCGATCGCCGCCGGAATCATCATCAACATCGTCAGCGGCTTCGGCAACTCCAGCGTGGCGGCGTTCAGCGCCGGCAGCAGGATCGAGCATTTCGCCGCCATTCCGTTGATCGCCATGGGCGCCTCGATCGTTCCGTTCATCGGTCAGAACTGGGGAGCGCGTTCCTTTGATCGCGTCAGCTCGGCATTGCACATCGGCTTTGTCAGCTGCTTGATCTGGGGATTGTTCTGCATGGTGACCCTGGCAGTATTTTCCAGGCCACTATCCAAGATCTTTACCGCCGAAGCCGCGGTAATGGCCGAGCTGGCAATCTACTTGATCATCATGCCGATTTCCTTTGCCTTCCGCGGGATGTGTATGACGTCCATCGGTGCGATGAACGCGATCAATCGACCGATCGACAGCGCTGCGAACTCGGTGATCCGTCTGTTCGTGTTGCAACTTCCTATGGCCTGGTTCGGCGCGAAGCTCTATGGCTTTAAGGGCGTGCTGATCGGGATGGTCGTGGCCGGCGTTTTCTCCGGGCTGCTCTCCGCGTTCTGGGCATCGATCGTGATTCGTCGCAAGGTCGCCAGGGAACAGGTTGCCAGTGTGTCTGCGTCGTGATCGTGATATACAAAAATCGAGCCTGTTAATCCCGAATCTGGAGAACCATCAAATTGCGTACTCAATTGCTGGTTCGAATCCTGCTACATGCCCTGGCGCTGAACTACAACCTACGCCCGAGCCTCAAAAAGCGGCTTTACAGCGACCAGGGGCCGATCGATTTTACGCTGGGGATCAAGACCGAGCAATCCACCGTCGATCTGGCGGTGGTTTTTAAATCGGGCAAAGTGCGGGTCGCGTCACCGTGTCCGGACGATGCGAATGCGGTAATGATCTTCGGCAACGACGACCTGGTGCGCCGCATGCTGCAGATCACCCCCAATGAGGTTCTCAACCTGTTGATGAAGAACAAGCTGCGGGTGGTCGGCAACATGTCGTACCTAAGCTTGTTCAATTTTTATCTGTCGCTGTTGCTGGGAAAGAAGCAGGCGAAAATGGAATCCCGTCGCCAGCGTCGCGCCGCCGCCCAGACGGCGAGCACTGCCGGCGAATCGCAGCCCGCGCAAAGGCCGCGCGCATTGCGGGATCCGGAGCCGTTACGCTGTGCGCAGAACGATTCGGGAGTGCAGTTTCTCGAGGAGCAGTACCTGTCGCAATACACGCTGGAGGACTTCCCCAGGTTCAGGCGGCTGTTGGAGGTCCATTTTAATACCCGCCCGCGGATCTGCGCCGAACGCCCCCGGCTGCTCACCGCCTGGTTCAAGGAAAACGGATTCGAGACCGATCAGCAAGGCCGTACCTGGGCACCGCAGCTGCGCCAGGCGCAGGCCTTCAGGCACCTGATGCAACAGCGCAAGCCGATGATCCACGAGCACAACTTGCTCGCAGGCACGACCACGGCCGAGCAGATCGGGGTAGTGATCTACCCTGATACGCACGGGACGTTGATCTGGGGCGAGCTGCTCTCGCTGCCGATGCGCGAGCTCAACCCCTACGACATCTCCGCCCAGACCGTTGATACGCTGCACCACGAGGTATTTCCATTTTGGGCCCAGCGCAACGTGCGAGAGCAGGTGCGCAAGGTTCACGACAAGCCGCTGTGTCAGCAGATCGACGAGCGTTTCGCCGTGTACTTCATCTGGAAGTCGGTGGGCGTATCGCACACGATTCCCGATTTCCCCAAGCTGCTCAAACTGGGAACATCCGGCATCATCGATCAAATCCAGAGCCGGATCAATGCAATCGAAAACGGTGATGGAGAGCAACGCACGAACCTCGAGGCGATGCGCATCTGCCTACAGGGGCTTGAAGACTACGCAGCCAACCTCGCAGCACACGCCGCTAGCCTGGCGCAGTCCGAGTCGGACCAAGGCCGCCGCTCCGAGCTCGAGCGGCTGGCCGCGATCTGTGCTCATGTTCCAAAAAACCCGGCGCGCACCCTGGACGAGGCGATCAACGCGATCTGGATCGTTTGGATTGCGCTGCACATGGAGAACACCAACACCGGCCTGTCGCTTGGACGGCTCGACCAATACCTACAGCCGTATTTCGCCGCTGAGATTTGCAAGCTCGAATCGAAGTCCGAACGCGAGGCGTACGTGCGCAAGGCAATCGAGCTGGTCGGCTGTTTGTATATGTCCTGCACCGATCATCTGCCGCTGATTCCGGACATCGGCAACTATCTGTTCGGCGGCAGCTCGTCGGATCAGGCGATCACCCTGGGCGGAGTCGATCAGCAGGGAGACGACGCTGTCAATGATATGACCTACGTGCTGCTCAAGGTCACCGAGATACTGGCGATCCGCGACCCCAACGTTAACGCGCGATACCACGCCGACAAGAACAGCGACGCCTATCTGCGCAGGCTGTGCGAGGTAAACCTGATCACCTCGGCCACCCCCTCGATGCACAACGACAAGGCGGTCTTCGCCGGGCTGGAGCAGTTTAGCTATCCGCCCGAGCACGTGCGCGACTGGTCGGCCACCGGCTGCGTGGAGCCGACCCTCTCCGGCAAACATATGGGGCACACCGGAGCGATGATGATGAACATGGTGGCGGCGCTGGAGATGGCGCTGAACAACGGCCGTCACCCGCTGATGAACTGGCAGGTCGGACCGCGCACCGGCAGCGTCCACAACGGCGCTTTCGAAAAGTTCGAGGATTTCTTCCAGGCGTTCGTGACTCAGTACCGGTTCTGCATGCAACAGGCCGTCGAGTACAACAACCTGCTGGGCGAGGCTCATGCGCTGATCCGTCCCACTCCGCTGCTTTCATCGTTAATCGATGGCTGCATCTCCAGCGGCCGCGACGCCAGCGCCGGCGGAGCGCTGTACAACACCACCGGCACGGCCAACATCGGGTTGGCCGACGTCACCGACTCAATGCTGGCGATAAAGCAAATGGTGTTCGACAAATCTCAAGTGAGCTTTTCCGATCTTAAGCGCGCGATCGACTCGAACTTTGCCGACGATTCGGTGATCAGGTCCAGGGCGCAGCACAAGGTGCCGCTGTTCGGATCCGGCGACGCCGAGGCCGTGCAGATGGCCGATCGCATTGCCGCGGTGGCCCGCGAGTTCTACGCCGCGCAACGCAACTTCCGCGGCGGACCGTACACCACGGGATTCTGGTCGATGTCCAACCACGTGGCATTCGGCACCTTGACCGGCGCTCTGCCATCGGGGCGGATGGCGGGCAAGGCGTTCACCCCCGGGCTCACGCCCCAGCCGGGAGCATCGCGCGAGCTGCTGGACAATCTGCGCGACGTGGCCGCGTTGGATCCGGCCAATTTGAGCAACAATATCGCCTTTAACGTTAAAGTTTTTCCGGGGATCAACGATTCGCGCGAGCGCGCTGTAGAACGGATGCAAGCATACGTTCACGGCTATTTCGAGCTCGGCGGAATGCAGATGCAGATGAACGCGCTGACCTCGCAGACTCTGCGCGATGCCATGGCCCATCCCGATCAGTACCCTCAGCTGCTGGTGCGCATCTCCGGGTACAACGCCTACTTCGTCACCCTCAACCACGACATGCAGGTCGAGCTGATCGAACGGGCGGAGTACGGACTGTCCTGATCAGATCCTGTAGGCGCTCGCCAGGGCGTCGGATGTCTTGCGCAGTATCTTCAAACCAGGCAGATAAGCCCGGCGGTAGATCCGCTGGTACAGCCGATGATTTTCAGGAATCGGCTCGACCAGCGGCGCGTCGGGCACCATCGTCTCTACCGCGGTTTCGAGGTCCGGATGCAGACCGGAGGCGGCCGCGGCCACAATTGCAGCGCCTCGAGCCGCCAGCTCCTCGGAGTGAGGCCGTCTAATTGGCAGACCCGTTACGTCGGCCAAAATCTGCACCACCACATCCGAACGCGATCCTCCGCCTCCCACCGCCAATGTCTTAACCGGCGACCCGGTGGCGCGATCGACGATCTCCAGGCCGCGACGCAGGTCGTAGGCAATCCCCTCGAGCAGCGAGCGGAAGAAGTGCCCGCGGTTGTGGGTCTCGCGAAAGCCAACGCTGGTTCCGGTCTCATGCGGATGTTGCAAGGTCGGCGACCAGCGCGGCCAGGTGAGCAATCCGTCCGAACCGGCCGGCGCCCCTTCGGCCTCGCGGCACAGCAGTGCCTCCACCGGCTCGCCGCTGATATCCGATTCGCTGATCAAGTCGCCGCCGAGCTCCTGGGCAAACCAGCGCACCGTCCAGATTCCGCGAAACAGCAGGTATTCCAGCGACCACGATCCGGGCTCGCACGAGGCCATGGTGATGTAGTCGTATTTGCGGTGGGTCAGCGCCTTGGGCCAGGGCACGCTGATCGACGAGCCGGTACCCAGGCTCACCGCGGCCACGTCCTTGCGCCCCAAGCGTACCCCCGCACCCATGGCCTCGGCCTGCTTGTCGCCGCCGCAGGAGTAGATCGGCAGCCCGGAATTCAGGCCGCAAAGCTGCGCTGCTTCCGGGGTCAGACGTCCGATAAGTTGGCCGGCCTCCACGATCCGCGGCAACCATTCGTGCTTAAACCCGAGCAGCTTGTACATGATCGCCGAGTCGGTCCAGCACCGTTTCTTAGTGTCCAGCGGCCAGGGTCCGGCAATGCCGCCGGGAGCCAGTGCCATCTCGCCGGTAAGCTGATGGTGCAGCCAGGCCTCGATCGGCGCCACCCAGTGCGCGCGTTCGAGCATTTGCGGTGCGCTTTCGCGCCACTGCCTGGGAACCGATTTTGACAGTAGGCGCGGGACCAGGCCGTTTTTGCCCATCGCCTTGAGAACCAGACGGATCAGCGACGAGGGCTCGGAATCGATTCCCGCGCTGCGCCGGTCGAGCCACGAGACCAAGTTGCAAAGCGGCTCGCCCGCTGCGTCTGTGGCCAACATCGTGTTGCGTTGGGTGGTCAGGGCCGCGCCGCTGATTTGGCTGGTATCGCCACCCCATTCGGCGATGCACTGTTTGATCGATGCGAACAGGCAGCCGCGGATGTCGCGCGGATCCTGCTCCACCGCTCCGAGAGTAGGGTGCAGCATCGGAGCATGCTTGTGCTGGGCCTTGCCCAAAACCTCGCCGCGTTCGTCGAACAACAGCGCGCGTGAGCTCTGGGTTCCCGAGTCGAGCGCCAGAACGTATTTACTCATCGATCTTCCTCATGGGTTCGCAACAGATCGGCTGTTCGGGCCAAGTTCGCTTGATCGGCGAGCTCGGCCGCGTTGCCGGCCGATTCCTGCCAGCCCTCCAGGGCGTTGAAGTGTCGGTCCACGGCGTCTCCGGTGCTCGTGGGCACCACGAACAGATGCGTATGCGGAATACGTTTACCCCGCGCGTAGATCATCACCATCTCGGGCCGCAGCTCGCGCTCGATGCGCAGGGCCACCTCGCGCGCCAGCGTGAACAGCGAGGCGGTCTCCGCAACTGTCATCTCGTGCCACCACTGCACGTGGCGCTTGGGAATCACCAAACAATGCCCGCGGGCCAGGGGTTGGATATCGAGGATCGCAAGCGACAACTCGTTATCCGCTATCTTGTGGGCCGGGGCCTCGTTGCGTAGGATGTCGCAGAATATACAATGCTCACGCAGGTCGTCGGGCATCTGTCAATCCAGGTTGTTGCTGTTCGCTTAACGTCCGACCACCGGGTCGAACGTCACACAATAGATTATGACGCCGCAACAGCCGCTGCAACCGTTGAGCACGCGACGCGGCAAAGGATGATCGCAGAAAATGGTCCATACACAACACGAGAATATCCTCAAAGAGCTACGCAGTCTGCACGACAAGGTCGATCACCAGTCCGAAAAGATCAGCGGGTTGCTCGGGACGCGGCTGGTCTGCCGATCGGGTTGCTGCGAATGCTGCCAGGACGAGCTCACTGTTTTCGAGATCGAGGCGCTGCGGATCATGCACGAGTATCCCCGCGTACTGGCCACGCAGCAACCTGCACCGGAAGGACGCTGCGCTTTCCAGGGCGATGACGGGCGCTGCCGGATTTACTCCGCACGACCCTACGTCTGTCGCACACAGGGGCTGCCGCTACGCTGGCTGGAATTCGGCGAGCAAGGGTGCCTGGAGCTGCGCGACATCTGTCCGCTGAACGACAACGGCCCGCTGATCGAGAACATTGACAGCGAATGCTGTTTTACCATCGGGCCGACCGAGGAGCGGCTGCGCGAGCTGCAATCACAGCTAGCTGACGGTGCGTTAAAACGCGTCAAGTTGCGCGATCTTTTTAACCGTCGACTCTCATTTGTTTAGTACCATATCCGCGGGTAGGATATCCGCATCGACCAAGGAGGTTTACATGGAAACAATTCGCATCGAGCGCAAGGGCGATATCTGCCACGTGATCCTCGATCGACCTGACAAACGCAACGCGATGAACTCGGTGATGTGGGAAGAATTAGGCACGGCTGCCGACGAGCTCAATGCGATGGAGGGCGTACGTTGCGGGATCCTGCGCGGCGAGGGCAAGAGCTTTTGCGCGGGGATCGACCTCTCGCTGGAAAACAACGAGCTGCTATCGCTGATGCAGGAGCAAAATAAAGCCACGTTGACGCGGGGGATGTGGGACCTGATTCGACGCTATCGGTCGTCGTACGAGAAAATGTCCAACATACCGTTCCCGCTGATCGGCGCGCTTCACGGCCACGTTTTAGGCTCGGGATTCGAGCTGAGCCTGGTGGCCGATTTCCGCATCGCGGCCAGGGGCACGCTGTTCGCGATCCCCGAGGTCAAACTGGGGATGCAGCCGGACATGGGAGGCTGTGCGCGTCTGGCCAAGTTGATCGGCCAACCGCAAGCACGAAGACTGGTCTATACCGGCGAGCAGATCGACACTGACGAGGCGGAGCGCATCGGTCTGGTGCAGATCGTGGTCGAGCCCGACGAGCTGATGGACAAAGCCGAAGCAATGGCCGCGCAAATTGCAGCCAACGCGCCGCTGGCCGTGCAGTCGGCCAAAAAGGTCTTTTTGCGTTCGATGGACATGCCGCTGTCCGCAGCGTTGGAATACGAGTCGGTGACCGCGTCCACGGTGATCATCGCCGAGGATCCATTCGAGGCCTTTGCCGCAAAGCTCGAGAGGCGCGACCCGGTATTCAAGGGTAAGTAATGGGACCATTGCGCGGCGTAAGGGTGCTCGATCTGACCCGGCTGCTGCCCGGGCCCTTTGCCACGACGATTTTGGCCAACCTCGGAGCGCAAGTGCTCAAGGTCGAGCCGCCGGACGGCGGGGATTACGCCCGCTGGATGCCGCCGCTCAACAGCGAGCAAGGCACGT
The DNA here is from genome assembly GCA_030765605.1 of Candidatus Alcyoniella australis. Classification (NCBI taxonomy): domain Bacteria; phylum Candidatus Lernaellota; class Candidatus Lernaellaia; order Candidatus Lernaellales; family Candidatus Alcyoniellaceae; genus Candidatus Alcyoniella; species Candidatus Alcyoniella australis. The sequence goes on along the minus strand of JAVCCG010000035.1, from coordinate 50,705 downwards.
TCTTCGCCTCGCTGAATCACAACAAACGTTCGATCACGCTGAACTTAAAGAATCCCGACGCCCAGAAGATCTATTGGAGGCTGATCCAGCAGTATGACGTGGTGGTCGAGCAGTTCCGTCCCGGCGTGATGCAGCGGTTGGGAATCGGCTACGAGCAGGCACGCGAGCGATTTCCCCAAGTGATCTACGTCTCGCTCTCGGGCTATGGTCAGGACGGACCGCATCGTCAACGGGCCGGGCACGACCTGAACTACATCGCTCTGGCCGGTGTGTTGGGAATCAGCGGCAGCATCGAGGGTATGCCAACCGTGCCCGGTGTGCAGCTCGCCGATATCAGCGGAGCGATTTACGCCGCACTGGGAGCTCTGGCTGCGGTCGTGCAGCGCCAGAGCAGTGCTCAGGGCGATCACGTGGACGTCTCGCTGGCCGAATCGGCCCTGAGCCTGGTCTCGCCCTACCTCGACGAGGCTTATTTGCGGCAGCAGGCTCCGGGGCCCGGAGATATGATGCTCAACGGATTGCACCCTTGTTACAACATCTATCGCACGGCCGACGACAGATTCATGGCCCTGGGCGCGCTCGAGCCAAAATTCTTCAGGCCGTTCGTCGAGCTGGTAAATCGACCGGACTTGGCAGACGACGGAATGGCCACCGGTGAACGTGCCGAACAGGTCAAGGCCGAATTGCAGGCGATCTTTTCCAGTCGAACCCAGGACGAGTGGATCGAGCTGTTGCGCGACCACGACGTTTGCTGCGAGCCGGTACTCGATCTCAAGCAGGTCCCGACCCATGAACTTTGGTCAGGCCGCCAAGCGATCAGCAGCATTGAGCATCCTAGCGAGGGAACGCTGCATGGCGCCTACGGCGCGGTCCGCTTTGCCTCCCATCAACGCCCGTCGATCGCGCCCTCTCCGTCTCTTGGAGAGCATACCGACCAGGTGCTGGCCCAGCTGGGATTTGAGCCGGAGCAGATCGCCAAGCTGCGGCAGGATGGCGCGATTTAGGCGATGACCATTGCTTTGCCGCAGCCTCGATCAAAGCCGCTGAATTAAATAAATGCCTGAATTACCCGAAGTCGAAACCATTGTCAGACAGCTTGGTCCATTGGTGATCGGCCGACGACTTAAACGCGTGCAGATCCTCGATCCCAAACTGGAGAGCCCGGACCTGGCAGCGGCTAAGGGGAAGATTGAGAATATCTTTCGCGCGGGAAAACAAATCGTCATCGAGCTTAAGCATCGCGGAGCCGAGCAATGGCTGTGCGTTCATCTGCGGATGACCGGAAGACTGTTGTTCCAAAGACAAGTCGATCAACGGCCGCGGGCGATCCTCGAGCTCGACCACGGTAATCTTATCTTTTCCGACACCAGGCGCTTTGGCACGATCACCATGCACCGATCGCTTGATGAGCTGCTGCCAAACGCCTTGGATCCGCTGGACCATGGGTTCACGCCTTTTGCGCTGGCCAAGCTGCTATCTGGCAGCACACAGCCGCTCAAGGTCTGGCTGATGCGCCAAGATCGGCTGGTCGGCCTGGGAAACATCTACGCCTCGGAGATTTTGCATCGCGCCAAGCTCAGCCCGTTCGCGCCCGCCGGCTCCCTTAATCGCGCGCAGGTGCGGCGACTGCACAATGCAACGCGCCGCGTATTAATCTGGGCCATCGATTGTTGCGGCACGACCTTTTCCGATTTTCAGGACGCACGTGGAGAGCAGGGGACTTTTCAGCAACGCCTTGCTGTTTACGGCCGCGAGTCCCGGACCTGCAAGCGTTGCGGCGCTGCCATTAAGCGTAGCGTCCAGGCCCAGCGCAGCACCTTCTACTGCCCGGACTGCCAAAGCTGATTACGATTCAAGATCTTATGTCCAAGATCATTATTCCCGCCGTTGTCGATGTGGAACTATCTCAATAAATGGAAGTTTTAAAGGGGGAAAATAATGGATGAAAATTCAAACGCGGTGACGCTCAACGGCACGCCAATGACGCTGATCGGAAAGCTGATCCAGGTCGGAGCGCAGGCGCCCGATTTTAAATTGCTCGACAACGATATGCAGCAGGTCGGCCTTGATGCGATCACCGGCAAGACCTTGATCATCTCGGTTGTGCCCTCATTGGACACCCCGGTGTGCGACATGCAGACGCGTACGTTCAACAAAGCGGCAGTCGAACTGGGGGCGGATGTGGAGATTCTCACGATAAGTATGGACCTGCCGTTTGCTCAGAAACGCTGGTGCGGCGCAGCCGGAGTCGAGGCCGTACGAACGCTGTCGGATCACCGATACGCGTCGTTCGGCGAGGCTTACGGTCTGCTGATCGGGGAATTGCGGCTGCTGGCCAGAGCGGTAATCGTGGTCGACGAGCAACGGGTAGTGCGCTACGTGCAGCTCGTGCCGGAGATCTCCGCGGAACCCGATTACAACGAGGTTATCGCACGGGTGGCCGAGTTGATCTGAGCGATTGCCACCGCGTATGCGACGACCTGCCGGGTCCAGGCGGCAAAGTAATAAATTATCCCGAAGAATTGCACGATGTGATGCAATCGCTTAATATCCCCATGACGCGTAGCGTCATAAGATCAACCCGAAATGCCATTTAGCTTGCTGGCCCGGCGTATGGGCGGGAGGATATGAGATGGGACGTATTGCCGACATGATTCAGATGTTAAAGGAGCAGCGCTTAGGCTTCATGATGGACGAGAAGATGAGCGGCACTCATACATTCGCCAAGGGCGCGGGGCCCGAGGGCGAGCTGCCGATGCATTTCGAGGTCACCTGGGGCAACAAGCGCATGGAGCGTTTTATCAATCCGCTGGGAGACCAGTTCATGATGAACTGGCTTCGGGGCAAGGTCACGGTCGGCGGCTTGTGCCAGGACGCGCCGTGCGAGGGAACCCTTGAGCTGCGCTACTTCCAGGAAGGCAAAATCCGCTATACCTTCAATTTCGAAGCCAACGGCAAGAAGTATCACTACGTCGGCGAGAAGGTCGACATCCGCCCCTGGAACCTACACCGCACGCATACCACCTGCTACGGTAAAATCACCGAGATCGGCAGCGGAAAGGTAATCAGCGAGGGGATCGTCTACTTCAAGCTCAATACCATGCCCGAGTTTATGATCAGCGCCAGGCTGGGCTGACCGCCACAATCTGTTTAGGTATGGGCCTGCCGTGATCTCGTGGCGGGCCTTTGTGCTGTATACTGTCCTGCAATAATCGACGAAACAGGGGGCGGTCTACAGTGCAATATTCATCGCCTTACAAGCTGTCGGCGATCGTGCTGCTCTTGACGCTGTGTGCCGTGTTGTTGTTCGCCTGCGGCAACGGCTCGGATGGTGACGACGATGACGACCAAGTTGACGACGATGGCGACGACGACTTCGAGTCTCCCGGCGAAGCTTCGACCGCGGACGCTGACATCCTTCCGCGCTTCTTCCGTGATCGACCCTGGTTGCAGGATCGCTCACTTTGGAGCATGCAGGTCGAGGCGGACAATCCGCCGCTGCTGCGCAATATCGGCGAGCTTGGTCTGGGCAACGGTCATACCTTTTCACTGCTGAGCACCAATCTCCCGCTGAACAGTCTGCATAACATCAGCGGACCGGATTACCACAAAGACGTGCACTGGTTCTCCGACAAGTCGCTGAGCCTGCACGCTTACGGAATTCCGTTGGCCTACGAGGACCAGAGCGCCTGGCGCGTGAGGCGCACGGCGATCAACATCACACGCTCGGTTGCCGGACCGCTGGACCTATGGACGGTCGATTTCGCTCCGCTGGTTGAGGGCGCAGAGGCGGAAAAGTCCCTGCCGATCGACGCCATCGTGCGCATCTGCGTGGTGCATAATCCGGGCTCGCAAATCGTGCGCGATGTGCGCCTTAAGATCGGGACGGTGTTCGGATCGCCCGACGGCGTAATGCTGCACGAGGAAAACGGCGACGAGAGCATCTACGTGGCGCACCCCGGGCGTCAGGGTTGGTTCGAAGATCAGAGCCTGGTGTTGCCCGTACAAGATCTGGGACCCGGAGAAGAGGCCGCTGTTCCGGTGGTGCTAGCCTTTGTCAATGGAGACCAGAGTCCGGAACCGATCCTCAACGTGGTCCAATCGTTGGGCGCTGAAAGCCTGCTGGAATCGACCCGCGACGCCTGGTACGCCTGGTCCGATCAGGGGGCGCAGGTCAACACAAATAATCAGCGTTTCGACGATCTGATCGAGGGCCTGCAAGTGACGATCCGCGCCCAGCAGACAGCACAAGGCGCGAGTGCGGTGATGAGCGAGTACGGCGGCACCTGGATCAGAGACATCATGGGCCCCACGGTTTTCTTCACGCCCATCGGCCGCTCCGAGGATGTGGCCGCGATGCTCGATTACTACTGGGCAGCCGCACTGTTGCGCGGCAATATCTCCAACTCGATGGCCTTGGACCTCGACATCTCCGAGCTGCCCGCACAGCCCGATTGGGATGCGATGAGCACGATGCACGGACGAACCGGAGCAGAGACGCCAAGCTACATCGTGTTGCAATACCGCGAGCTGTACCGCGCCACCGGCGACTTCACGCCTTTGGCCGAGCGCTATGGGCTATTAAAGCATTGCCTGCTGCATCAGGATTTTCGCGACGATTGGCTGCTGCCGTTTTCCGACGACGAGACCTACCGGCTGTTGATGCAGGCGGCCTACGGGATGTGGTTCGGCGACTCGATGTACGAGACGCATCTGAGTTCCAACTCGTCGTTTCTCTATGTGCCCGCGGCGTTGTTTGCCGCCGAAGTGGCCCGCGAGCTGGGATACGAGGCCGACGCCGAGCAGTTCGAGCTGATGGCTCAGCGAGTGCGACAGGGAGCTGAGGAGCACTACTGGGTCGATGACCCCCACGGTGGCTATTACGCCTCGATCGTTGACGTCAATACGCTCGAGCCCTGGCCACAGCCCTACGAGGATGTGGCGACCAAGCCGCTGTGGACCGGATACGCCGCACCCGATGACGAGCGGGCGATCGAGTCGCTGCTGACCTTGACCGACTGGTTCGGCCGTAGCGACGGGACGGTGATCAGCTATACCGATCCGATGTACACCTTGCTGATGGACCTGATGGGAATCCGTAGCGGGATCTTCTCCGGGATGTCCCAGGGCTACGTGCTCAGCGGACTGAGCGCCATCGACCACCCGCGTGCCGAGCAACTATTCCTATCCTCGCTGGACGTGTTCGGATCAACGGGCAATACCGGCGAGGCCCAGGTAGCCGACGATTACGGTCGTTTCGCCTACCTCTGGGAGCCCTTCGGCCTTGTCTGCGACCTGACCTCGCGCTATCGACCGTGGGAGGGCGGAATTTACGGCGACGCGCTGCTGGACTACCTATTTGGCTATCGCCCCGACGCTCCGCACGGCCGCGCCGCGCTGACGATCCATCTGCCCCGCCAATGGGATCACGCCGACGTTAGCGGCCTGACCTACGGCCAGGGCGGGCTCGACGTAGAGGTAAGCGACAGCGGCGGCGCGCGCAGCGTAGTGGTGGGTTCTAATGGAGTGGCGCTCGAGATCGAGCTGGCAATTTCTGTAATCGGCGCAATCGCCGGACTATGGATCGACGGAGTGGAGCATGATCTCGCGGGGTATGAGCTCTTCGAACGCTGGGGCGTCAACCGGGTAACGGTTCCCTTTGACCTGGCAGCCGGCGACTCGGTGGAAGTGGAGATCAGCTACCGTTAGCCGCGATTTTGAAAGATCACGTTATTGGCTCTCAGGCCCTAACGCCAAGTCGAAGCGTGTGCTGCCGACCTCGAACGATCCGCTGAGTGATTGGGGCAGGGCGCTTCCTGATGCGAGTTGGACCAGTACTACATCGGCTGAGAAATCGTTGACCATCGACTCGTAGGCGATAATGCTCGCGTGGGAGGCGTAGCCGTCGAGGTCGACCACGGCCAGGCCTGAGGCAGGATCGTACTGTGCCAAACGCGCCCGGCAGCTCAGAGCGCGCAGGTAGTCGCCGCGCGCCCCCTCGAACAGTTTCCAGTTGAATCCGGCCAGGCCGATGAAAGCGGTTTGCAGCCCGGGCGTTCCTTGCAACTCCACACGACGCTGTTCGGCCGTAGCATGGTCGATCTGCTGCTCGCGAAGTAGCTTGGGTTTATCGTAATGCAGGGTGTAGCCGTGGGACTGCTCGATTGCCGCACCCTGATCGATCAGTACCAGCAGGTAATCGACCACCATCCGGGTTGTCGAATGCGGGACCGCCGCGTTCATGTCGTCGCGATCAGCCACCGCTGCCTGGCAGCGAACCCGAACATCGAACGTCGCGCGTCCGTTTGTAAGCTCAGGTCGACTTAGGCGTATACCAAGCCCTTTGGATGTATAGCCCAGTGCCGGGTCGTAATCAGCGGGGAACTCCGGATCGGATTGCTCGACGCCGGTGTAGATCTCCATGCCCTGGACCAGCGCAACGGCTGTGCTCGGTACGAATTCACCCAGGTCTGGCAGCTGAATTTGCAGCTGTTCTTCGGTGATGAACTCCGGGCCGGTGACGTACAACACGGCGCGTCCGGGAATGAAGCGAACCTGCGGCGAGTCCACGCTGAAGTAATCGTAATCAAACCAGGGGTTGTCGCGAAAAAGCGTGCCCGTGGTGAAACTGCCGCCGACAACGGCCATACCCAGCGACGCGTCGTCCGGCACCTTCGGCGGACACAGGCCGCCAAACTCCGGGGTGATCCGCCACAGGCTCAGCCGGTGGTTGAGGCGCTCCCAACCGTAGCCCAAACCCGAGGTGACCACCGCTCTTGCACATGGCGGGCTTACGCTGGGTTGGGGATCGGACAGCGCGAGCTCGCCGGAACCGACCTTGACCTCGCCGTGCTTGTCGCAGGCGCAGAGTACTAAGAAACACACTCCGATAATCGCGATCAGCAACAGTCGTTTCATCGACTGGATCTTAACAATTGAACGCCGTGTTTCACAAATCTTACGCTCAAGCGATGACAATCGGTTGTGAGCAGAACGCTTTGCAATCAGGGCATAGGTGTTCCACAATTGGATAGTTAAAAATCGGCCTCCACGGAGAATGAAAATGCGAATCGTACGATTTCTGGCTGCCTGTGCAATATGCTTGGTTCCAATGGCCGTGTTGGCAGGACCGTCGTCGAACCCGGATCAACTGCATTTCTCCTGGCAGCAAGATCCGTCAACCTCCATCACCGCTGTGTGGCGCACCGATGTGAGCGTTACAGGCAGTGTTCTGGAATACGGTATTGGCGAGCTGGCCGACTCTGTGGAGGGTTATAGTTATTCGTATTCAGGAGGGCACGGAATTCTGCACGTGGCCGAGGCCACGGGGCTCGAGCCGAACACGGTCTATCAGGTGCGCGTGGGCGACGGAGCAGGTCACAGCAGCGGCATTGAGAATATCGTTACCGCACCACTTCCGGACGACGTGTGTCAATCCTACAGCTTCGTGCTTTTGGGCGACAGTCGTTCGACAGTGGGCGATGGCGTATCGATCTGGTGGCCCACGCTGCTCGACGTGGCCACCGACCAATCGCCGGACTTCATGCTGTTCAACGGCGACGCAATCAAAGAGGGAGACAATCAGGACGGCTGGGATGATTTCTTCGATCCGGGCGATATGGCGTACTGCCCGCTGATGCCGGTATGGGGCAACCACGAGGACCGCGGCGGATCGAAGTATCTGCCCCAGTACGCCCTGCCAATCAACGACCGCACCGCGACCGAGGATTTCTACAGCTTACGCTACGGCAACGCGCTGTTCCTGGCGCTGGACACTGAGCACGGCGCAGCGCAATACCTCACTCAGCAGTCCTGGATGCACGATCAGCTCGGCGGCAGTGACGCACTGTGGAAATTCGCCTTCTTCCACCGTCCGGCATACTCCTCGGGCACGACCCACGGCTCGGAACCCGAGGTGCAGCAGTACCTCGTTCCGCTGTTCGACCAGTACCACATTGACGCGGCCTTCGGATCTCACGATCACATGTACGAGCGCACCGTGCCGATCTACAACGACCATCAGGTGGAGCAGAGCGAGGGCACGGTCTACTTCGTTTCCGGCGGCGCCGGCGCCTTTGTCAACCCGATCGGCGGGATGGCCTGGTTCACCGATAAGTTCCTGGGGATGATGCACGTGTTGCTGGTCGAGGTGGACTTCGACCGCGCACGGTTCACGATGATCGGCGCCACGGAGGTCACCTGGGAAACATATGAAATTTTTAAACCCGGCATCGGCAAGCCCACGGCGGCATTCACCATCGATCCGCTGCCTGCGACTACGGGCCAGACAGTGCGCTTCGACGGCTCGGATAGCTTTGATCCCTGTGATGAGCTGGCCAACTACTCCTGGCAATTCGGCGACGGGACTGCGGGTGAGGGGGTCATACCCGAACATATCTACAACGAGCCAGGCACCTACAGTGTGGCGCTGATCGTGACCGATTCCGACGAACAGACTGCTCAGCTGGTGCAGCAGCTCGAAGTGCTCGAGGGTTCCGGCGACGACGATGACGACGACTCGTCGGACGACGACGATCAGAGCGGCGATGACGATGACGACGATGCTGACGGCTGCGGCTGCTGATCCGGCGGCTTGACTTCAGGTAGCGTCGTTATAGACTAGATACAACTTATGCGGTGCGGTTCGAGGGAAGCCGGTGAAAGACCGGCGCGGACCCGCCACTGTGATGGGGGATGCACTGTTCCGAAAGCCACTGGCGCAAGGGCGCTGGGAAGGCGGGACAGGGCGCTTGACTCCAGAGCCAGGAAACCTGGCCGCACCGCACAACCATGATCCTCGAGGAACAAGAGATCGGTTGTGGATCGTCGGCCAAGCAAGATCAAACAAAAAGCCTTCGTTCCGCTCTCGGTCTCGCACGCGCGAAAGGAAACCGATATGCGTGCGGGAAGCCTAGTTACAATTCTTGTGTTGTTGTTGATCCCGATCGTCTCTGCGGCGGGACCGTTCGACCAAACCGGCATCGATAAAGACGATCCGCATATCCTCGGTTGGGCCAGCGGATACCTGGACTACCTGCCTGCCGATGGCGTTGACCTGGCCTGGCAACACCCGGAAAAGGCGCTGGGCCCGGCCACGGGCAAGCACATCGACATCGTCTCCCTTGGGGAACGCGCGCAGGGATCCACGGAGCCTCCCGGCGAGATCACCCTGACCTTCGATGGGTTGATCAGCAACGGCGAGGGAGCGGATATCGTCGTCTTTGAGAACGGATTTACCTCGGACGGTCTGTTGTTCGCCGAGCTGTCGTACGTCGAGGTCTCCACCGATGGCGAGAGCTTCGCGCGCTTCCCCTGCGTCTCGCTGATCGACGGGCCGGTGGGCGCCTACGGGCTGATCGATCCGACCGATGTCTTCAACCTTGCCGGACGACACGCCAACGCCTACGACGTTTCCGAGGGCACGGGGTTCGACCTGGAGGATCTGCAGAGCGACGCGCTGGTGCTCTCCGGTGAGGTGGACCTGCAGCGGATCAACTTCGTGCGGATCGTCGACGTTCCGGGCTCGGGCGATTACAGCGATACGGCAACGCGGTTGGGTTATGCGCAGGACAATCCGATCTTTGACGTGTATCCCACGTACGGCTCGGGCGGAACCGATCTGGAGGCAATCGGATATTTGCACGGCAGTACGGCTGCGGATGACGACGACTCTAGCGACGATGACTCGGACGATGACGAAGATGACGACCAAGTTGCTGACGACGACGATTCCGCTGATGACGATGACCTCGATCATCAGTCCGCCGTGGGCAGCGATAACGCGGCTTGCGGTAGTTGAAAATGTCCCGTCGACAGAACGAACTTTCGAAGGTATTAACATCGCTGCTTTGCTGCATGCTGATTTTGGTTTTAGCGGGCTGCGAGGATCCTGCGGTCGATGAAGATCAGCCGATTGACCTGAACGACGATGACGATGCGCCCTATCCGTACGCCTTGGTAATCGGCGGCGGTCTGAGCGAGACGCTCTCGGTGCTCAAGGTCGAGGGCCCTGGAGAGTACGTGCTGCTCGACGACGTTCGCGCCACGGGCCAATCGATCACGCAGACGCTGCTGCACAGCGGCGAACTGTACGCGCTGTGCTCGCTGTCCAACTCGGTGGTGGTCTACGACCAGGGCGAGCTGCAAGTACAGCGTGAGATATCGGTCGGATCGGGCAGCAACCCGATAGCAATGGACTTCGATTCGCAGGGTCTGGCCTGGATCGCCAACTTCATGGAACAGGACGTATCGCTCTACGACCTGTCGACCGGGATCAATGCTGAAGATCGCGAGCTGGCGCGCATCGCGCTACCCGAGGAATTTCAGCTGCCCGGCGACGAGGGCTGGGCTCGTCACAGCGGCCTGCTCGTTGTCGACCAGCGGGTGTTCGTGGCGCTGCCCAACCTTGACGGCGATTTCACAGCCAACGGGCCGGGAGTGGTGATCGTCATCGATCGCGCTGAGCGCAACCAGACTGCGGATCTGACCCTCACGGGAAGCGATACGGTCGGACTGGTCGAGGATTTGCAGCGCGGATTGCTGTGGGCGGTCAGCGCGGGCGACTACGATCAACAGGACGGTTTCGTTGGCAACGGCCGCGTTGAGGCGATCGATCCGCAGACCCTCGAGCTGGTGCGCGACTTTGAGGTCAACGGCGCGCCGATCGAGATGTTGATCGACGAGCAGGGGCTGGGTTGGTTGGGCAATGCACGCAACGGCGTGCTCACGGCAATCGACCTGGAGAGCGGCGAACAAGTGTATCAAGTCGATTTACGCGACCAGGACGATCCTCTGGGCTTGAGCATGATCAGCGGCCTGACCCTGTCGCCCGACGGTCTGCTGTGGGTCACGGAATTCAACCACGACCGGCTGTTCGCCATCGATCCGCTTAGCGGCGAGAAGGTCGAGAGTTTTGTGGTCAACGACGGACCGGACACCCTGACGGTAATCGATTGAGACAAAGAGAGCTGATACTTGCAGCGGCGCTGTGGGCCGTGTTGCTGGTCTGTGCGCCGCTGCGCGCTGAAGAGGATGCGGACGAACAGCCGCCAGGCTACACGCTGCCCGAGCTGGTTGTCAGCGCCGAGGCGCTCAACGAATCGGTGGAGGATCCTCCGGCGTTCGTGCAGGTGATCGATGCCAAGAGCTATGCCGGTCGCATGGCGACCACCGAGGAGATGCTCTCCTCGGCCGTGGGCGTTCACATGCGCGACTTCGGCGGCCTGGGCCAGCTCTCGACGATCTCGATCCGGGGGACCAGCGCGGACCAAGTCGTAGTCTTGATCGACGGCGTGCGGGTCAACCCGGCCAGCGGCGGCGGAGTGGACTTCAGCTCGATCCCGGCCGAACACATCCAACGCATCGAGGTGCTGCGCGGCGGCGAGTCCGCGCTCTACGGCGAGGGCGCTGTGGGCGGCGTGGTCAACATCGTCACGCGCAAGGCCGGTACGGGCGAGGCCAATACTTTAGGCGTCAGCTACGGCTCGTTCGATACGTTGCGACTGTCAGCGGCGCGTAGCGCGCAGCTCAAGAAATGGAGCTATCTGGCCTCGATCGGCTATTTGCACTCGTCGGGCGCGTTTCCATTTGTCAGCAACAACGGCACTGAGCTTGACGACTCGGACGATCGCAGGGACGTGCGCCGCAACAACGGGTTTGACAGCCGCGGGCTGTTGATTAAGGCCGGATTCGCAGCGACCAAGATGCTGGACGTTTCAGTGCAAAACGAGTTGGTCAGCTCGCGGCGCGGCATGCCCGGTCTGGTGACCTTTCCCACGCCTCACGCCTATTCCGAGCAGCTGCGCGAAATGCTGACCGTCAAGTCGGCGCTGGCCGAAGTGCTGCCCGGCCTGACTCTCACCAGCGGCGGCTCGCTGATCTTTGCCGACCAGAGCTATGGCGATCAGGCGGGCGAGGGCACTGGTGTTGCCATCGACTCGCACCAACGGCAGTACGCGCCCGAGGTCAGGCAGGCCCTGCAATACGTTTGGGGCGCGCACCAGATTTGGCTGCTCAGCGGACAATACCGCCTGGATATTTTGCGCGACGAGCAGTTCGACGACCCACAGCGAACAACCTGGTCAGCTGCCTTGCGCGATCAGATCATGCTCTGGGGCGAGCTGCTGACCGTGGTGCCTGCCGTGCGCTACGACTCGGCCAGCGAAGCGGGCGACCAATGGTCGCCCAAGCTCGGCATGGCGCTCAAGCCGTTGTCGTGGTTGACGATCAAGGCCAACGCCGGGCGCAGTTTTCGCGCGCCGAATTTCTACGAGCTGTATTTCAATCAGGGTTTCGTGGTCGGCAACCCGCAGCTCAAGCCAGAACGCGCCTGGAGCATGGACGGCGGGGTGCAGTTCAACACTCGGATTTTCAACGCCGAGGCGGTCTACTTCCGCTCGGAGATCGACGATCTGATCGAGTACCTGCTGCTCTCGGGTTTTCGCTACAAGCCGTTCAACATCGGTCGGGCGATCATCAGCGGGTACGAGGGCAGGGCGGCCCTGCGGCCGGTGGACTGCCTGGCGCTCTCCGCGGCATACACCTACACCGATGCCATCGACGACACGGACGAACCCAACCGCCGCGGCAATCAGATTCCGGGACGGCCGCGACACAAGGCAGCGGGAAAGGTTGAACTGCTGATCGAGCCGTGCACGCTGTTCGCCGAGTACCGATTTATCAGCGGCAATTATGTTACCCGAGCCAACACCAAGCTGCTCGAACCGCGCCAGGTGCTCAACGCCGGATTGATCGTGCGCGCGGGCGAACACTTCCGCATTGGCGCCGAGGTTAAAAACCTATCCGATGATCGGATGGTCGACGTGCGCGGACTGCCGTTGCCCGGACGCAGCGTGTTTCTCACGCTGCAGTCATCGTTTTAGCAAAAAAGAAAACGGCGCGACCATCGGCCGCGCCGCAGTAGAAGCTCCGTGAATGATTCGGGCTACAGATCGTACAGCGCGCCGAACTTGGTCTCGAGGTATTTCATGAAGTCCTCGGCGCTCGGCGGTTTGCCCGTGACGCGTTCTACCAATTCCGAGGCGACGTAGCGTTTGCCCTGGCTATGGACGTTGGTGCGCAGCCAGTCCAGCAGCGGCTTGAACTCGCCTTGCGCGAACATCTCGCCCAGGTCGCCCAGATCCTGCGAGGCCTTGGCGAACAGCTGCGAGGCGTAGAGGTTGCCCAAAGTGTAGGTCGGGAAGTAGCCCATCATACCCTCGCACCAATGCACGTCCTGCAACACGCCCTGAGCGTCGTCGGGCACGTCCACATCGAGGTACTGCTTCATCTTGGAGTTCCAGGCCTGCGGAAGATCCTCAACCTCGATCCCGCCGTTGAACATCTCGCTCTCGAGCTCGAAGCGCAGGATGATGTGCATGTTGTAGGTCGCCTCGTCCGCTTCGACGCGAATCAGCGATCCCTCGACAACGTTGATCGCCTTGTAGAATTCATCGAGGCCCACCGAGCTCAATGCCTCGGGAAAGGTTTGACGCAGGTCGCCGTAGAAGTGCTTCCACAGCGGCAGGCCGCGACCCACGAGGTTCTCCCACATCCGGCTCTGGCTCTCGTGGACGCCCAAAGAGACCGATTCGCCCAAGGGAGTATCGACGTTCGCGGGATCGATTCCCTGTTCGTAGAGCGCGTGTCCGCCCTCGTGCATCATGCCGAACAGCGAGGGGCGCAGGTCGTCCTTGTAAAAGCGCGTGGTGATCCGCACGTCGCCCAGTGAGCCGGTGCAGAACGGATGCACGCTGATGTCCTGGCGTCCGCCCTCAAAGTCGAAGCCGAACTGCTTGATCACCTTAAGTCCGAACTCGCGTTGTTTGTCGATGGGATAGTTCTTGCCCACGATCACGCCCAGGTCGTGTTTGGGTTTGGCCAAGATCTTTTGCAGGAACGGCACCAGCCGGCCGCGCAGATCATCGAGCAGCGCCTTGGTGCTCGCCTCGTCGGCGTACGGTTCGAACAGGTCGAGCAATGCGTCGTAGGGACGGTCGGCGAAACCCAGGCAGGCCGCCTCCTGCTTGCGCAGCTCGATCATCTTTTTCAGGTAAGGGGCGAACGCGGCGAAATCGGAGTTCTTGCGCGCCTCGGCCCATGCCTGGTGACTGATCGTACCGTGCCGCGCCAATTCCTGGACCAGGTTCGGCGGAACCTTGGTCGCGCGGTCGACCTCGCGTTTGAGCTCGCGCACGTTGGCCTGTTGATCAAAATCAAGCTCGTCCCGCACCTCATGCAGCTGGTTGATCCCCTCGACAAAGCGCGGTGAGCAGACCCACTCGTGGACCAACCCCTCGAGGATGGCCAGCTGCTCGCCGCGTTTGGCAACGCCCTTGGGAGGCAGGTTGACCATGTGGTCCCAGTGCAGGATCGCCGTGGCGCCCTGCAGCCTAGAGATCTTGGCGTATTGTTCGATGACGTTCTTGTAGGTCGGTTCGATGTCCATATTTACGTCCTCGTGGTTCTGGGCAGGCGGATCTACGCCAAAGAATATAGCTGCCGAACGGTCCTAAAACAATGCTCGTCCGGCGGATCAAAATACTCGATTGGGCGGATGGTGGTAAAATAATCGCATGTCGATAATTCGCGCATCGGCCATTGGGCGGAGGTTGCTTGCAACGAGCGCGCTGCTTGTCGTTGTTATGTTGTTTGCCGGCTGCAACTTCAACGACGGCGAAGGACCCGTGAATTGGTTCGACGAGGACGACGACGCTGCTAACGAGAACGATTCATCAGACGACGACGATTCGCCAGATGACGACGATTCAGCGGACGACGACTCATCAGATGACGACGACGACGATGACGATGATTACGGCGAGCTGATTTTTTCCGAGGATTGGGAGCGACACGAATCGGGATCGCCGCCCGGCGAGCCCTGGCAAGTCTACGACAACGGTGGAACGGCGCAGGCCAAGATCGTCTACTCGCGCACCGGATGGGGCAAGTCGCTGCAGCTTGACGCCGACGTGCCATCGGACATCACTGCTGTTTCGCCCTGGGCCGTGGGCGGGCTGACCAGCGGTACGATCAGCGCGGAGTTCGACGCGGTACTCGACCAAGGCGACAACCTGGGCGTAGTTCTGATCGGCGAGGGCTCGCTTAACCAGGTATACGCGATCGTCATCGCCGGACAGGTGGTAACGATCGACGGCGAGGAGTCGGTGGTGGTCTGTGGATCGCACGATCCGGGCAGCTGGGTGCACGTGCTGATCCAGGCGCGGATCGGCAGCCAAACTCACAGCGTTACGGTCAACGGCCAAAGCGGGCAGTGCAGCGATCTGGGATGGGTCAACGCCGGAGTCGGATCGGGCGAACTGGGAAGCATGGGGATTTTCATCGACCAATATCGGGCCGGAACCGGCCGGGTGGACAATATTCTGGTCTATTACGGTGAATAGCTCGCACCTACGCCAATTGGGCAGGGGCTAGTTCGGCCCCTTTTTATTTCCAGAGACCACCGACAGCAGCTCGTCCTCTTTTTTAATCAGCTCCTCGATGAATTCTGAATATTCCGGCGGTGCAAGAACCAACTTGACGCCGACCATGTAACCGTTGGGAGAACCGGGGGGCAGCGTGCGCTGCCAGACTACGCGTCCGCCCGTGCGGATTATACGCTTGGGGGGCATTTTGACGTCGATCAATACTTCGCTGGCCATCGGGATGTTGTGGTCGGTGGTGATGCCGAAACCGGTCTTGCTCAGGTTGTGCACATAGCCAAAGCACTCCCCGCCGGAATAATTGATCTTCGCCAACAATGCCTTGAATACTCGACGGTGCTCGCGCTGATCCATGGACATAGGGCCCCCACCAATTTTTGCGGAGGATTTTGGATCATTGCTGCTGCGCCGAGATGCGGGCAAGATGCCCACATTTCAAAACTATTATTCGATCTTGACGCTGATTGCGAAGTGACAAAGGTCACTAAATTGAAAAAGAATAAAAAGGGGCCGCGAACGGCCCCTTCAGGGAATCGATCTAATTTGCAAAAACGATCAGTCGGCGAGTTTCTTCGCCAAAGCGGAGTTGGCCTGCTTGGCCTCGGCCACGATACGTTCTATCAGCTCGGCTGTCGTGGGTACGTCCTGCACCAGGCCCATGACCTGTCCAATGGGATAGACGCCCTCGTCCAAATCGCCTTCGACCGTTGAGAGCCGGAAGCCGCGGAAGCCTTTGGCCAGGTATGCCAGCTGCATCGTGGTTTTCAGGCCGGCCTTCATTGTCTGGAGGAACAGCTTGTAGTACGGGACCTGCATCTCCTTGGCAATGGCAAAGGAGTTGAGGAAAGCGCTCCACAGTCCTACGCGACGGCGCATGGCTTTGCGCGCGCCGGGCGTATCCATTACTCGTGCCGGAACGCCATCGAAGCGGTTGGTGTAGAAAGTCTCGGTAACGTCTTTCTTGATCGTCATCTGCTTGGTCGAATCGTGGACCGGGCTTTCAGCGGTGCTGGCAAAGCGCGTGCCCATGGCGACACCCTCGGCACCCAAAGCAAGCGCCGCGGCCAGTCCGCGTCCATCGCCGATGCCGCCGGCGGCGATTACAGGGATATCGAGCAATTGTGAAAGCCTGGGAACCAGCAGCATGGTCGTCACGTCGCCGCCATGGGCCGCGGCCTCGTGCCCCGTGGCGATCACCGCGTCGCACCCGTATTCCTGGGCGCGCTTGGCGTGGCGTGAGTTGACCACCGTGGCAATGACCTTGCCGCCGTAGGTCGCGGCTTCTTTGACGATCCAGTCGCCCTTGCCCAGGGCAAAGTTGATCACCGGCACCTTCTCTTCGAGAATCACCTTGGCGTTCTCGTATGCGCCGGGGAACAGCAGCGTGGCGTTGGCGCCAAACGGCTTGTCGGTCAAGCTTCTGATCTTCTTGATGTATTCTCTGGTCTGATCTGCGTTGAGGGTACCCGTTGCCAAAATCCCCAATCCACCAGCGTTGGAGACCGCGGCCACCAGCTCGGGCTTGCTGACAAAGCTCATTCCGGAGAGCAGGATCGGGTACTTGATTCCAAACAGTTCTGTTATCCGCGTTTTCATAGGTGCTCCTTGTGAAATCGGCGCCACAGTATACTGAAATGCCCGGTGGGTGGGAAGTGCATCCGGATCCGATATTCACTTGCCCAGACACAGCTGTAATTCCACGCCAACGTCGGTCGCATGATGCAATTAAACTAAACGCCGCGTTGAGGCAATGATATGATTAAGCTGCTGAATATTTTAAGAGGGGGAACGCGATGCTATACCACAGGCTGGTCGAGCTCATCGAAAAGAACGCCGATGATCTAACAAAACGCTGGATCAAAGAAATACGGTCAAATCAGCAGACGCCGACCTATGCTGAATTTGACGAACAGCAGCTGTATGAGGGAACGTATTCAGTCTACAGCGAGCTGGGCAAATGGATCGGCAAGGAAACTACCAAACAGGATGTGGAACAGCATTACACCAGCATCGGCCGTCAATTCAGGAAGGAAGGCCTTGCCCTGTCCGAGGTAATCCAGGCGATGGTCTTGATCAAGCGTCACCTATGGCTCAAGGTGCTGCGCGACGGACTGCTGGATACTGTGATCGATCTGCACAGCGCCCTGGAACTGAACAATCGGGTAGTGCTGTTCTTCGACCGGGCGATCTACTTCTCCACCATCGGTTACGAGACGGCAGGAAAATAAGCAACTACTTTTGTATTTGCTCCAGGTCCTGCTCCACCACCTGTTTGAGCTTGGCCCAGTAGCATCGCATTTTGTTGTGGTACATGGTCTTGCCGTAGATTTGCCACAGCACCCCGAAAACCCTGCCGTTGGGCTGGATCGACATCTCGTTGATCAGGCGCGTGCCGCCGTTTGCCAGGGGCTCCAGACGGTAGACGAACCAGCCGCCGAGCATTCCGTCGATAAAGGCGATCTTAACCAGGCGACCCGGATCGACCTCCACGAACTCCATCAGCATTGAGGGGTTGGAGATAAAGTCGATGGTGATCAACATCCGCTTGCCCAACACGGGGCAGCCGCTGTTGGGAAAGCTGACGTGGACCATGCTGTCGATGCCGTTCCAGCGCACGATCTTGTCCTCATCCACCAAATAAGGGTAGACCATCGCGGGATCGGCGTTGATCTCGACGCTGATCGATACGGTCTGTAGCGGCTGAGCACTTGAACAATCCGGTTCCGGGGAATCGGCGCGAGCCGGTAAGCACAGCGTACCGACCAGCAGCAGGCAGGCAATTAGCGCAGGTGCGAGGAGCGGGCGTACCCGCTGTAGCGTGTCGAGCACGGATCGTCGCGGATGACGCAGTAGTTGCGGACGGATTGTGCTTCGCAGTGGAAGCCTCATGATTAATCCAGGTCAGTGGATGATCTGATAGGTGTCGAACACCTCGCCGTCGAGATTGATCGCGTCTAAGGTCATGGTCTGGTCCGCGACGTGTACGCTCATAAAATGGTGCGTCGCTTCGTACACGCTGATGTGCTCTACATCGCGCGCCCAGCTATCCAGACCGCCGCCGGCGCCGCCGATGATATAGCTGGCAACGCCGTTGCGCAGGCCGCGCTCGTAATCGTGCGTATGGCCGTTGAAATAAACATCGACGTTGTAATTTTCCATCTGCGGCACGATGAACAGGCGAATTAATTTCTCGCCCTCATAGCCCTCCCAGCCTTCGCACCAGGGCGGGGTGTGGAAGAAGACCACGCGAAACTCCGCGTTCTGCGCTTCTTCGGAGGAAAGCGCCGCGACCATGAACTCATACTGCTGCGTGCCGGGAAAGGTGAAGTGCCAGGTGTCCTGCTCAAGACACAGGAAAAACACGTTGCCGTAGGTAAATGAGTAGTAAAGCTTGCCGTCACCGGGAAAGCGGAAATTATCCTGAAACAGCGGCGATCCGCCCTCGTGGTTGCCGATCGAAACGAAAAACGGCGTGGAGCGCCACAGCGACTGCGCGGGGGTGAAGACCTGCTGATCGTAGTCTTCCTCGACCCAGCCGTCGTCCACGATGTCGCCCACAGAGATCGCCATGTACGGATCTTCCATTTCCATCAGCGAGGCGATTTCGGTGAAGGTCTCATAGCCACTCTGGTTGTCGCCGAAAGCCACGAAGTTGAGCGGATCGGCGCTGGTAGGCGCTGTGCGGAACGAGTCCACGCTGGTCTGATCAAGACACGTGCGCGCCCTGTAGTAATAGGTGGTGTTCGGCTCAAGCCCGGTGATTGCCAGCTCGTGTTTCGTAACCCAGTTTTCGTCGTAGACGAACTTGCCCAAATCCGCGGTCGTGCCGTATTCGACCAACGAATCGCCCGTCTCATCGGATCGCCACAGCACGCTCATGCCGGTGGTTGTTCCCAATTGCAGGTAGGGCTGCCGCACCAACACGGCCGGGCAATCCAGCGGATCGGGGGGCGGATCGTCGTCATCATCGTCATCGTCGTCAGCGTCGTCGTCGCCGATATCATCGTCATCATCGTCGTCGTCATCGTTAACGGAATCATCGTCGTCGTCATCGGAATCCGTGGAGCAGGACGCGACGATCAACAGCGAGAGCAGAAGCAACAGCAAGATAGGCAACGCGTGGAGACGATGTGAATTCATTGGCAGTTCCCCCCATCGATTTACAGGATTTTGATGAGCAGCTAAGCGTCGATTGAGCCGCACGTACGGGTCGCGGGGTTGTGGTGGCGTCCCCAACGGGATTCGAACCCGTGTCGCCGGCGTGAAAGGCCGGTGTCCTAGGCCTGGCTAGACGATGGGGACATCCTTGATGAGCCGTGCAGGGATCGAACCTGCGACCTGCGGATTAAAAGTCCGCTGCTCTACCAACTGAGCTAACGGCCCAAACTTTGGGCGCTAAAACTAGATATCACGCCAAGCTTTGTCAAGCCGTAATGCTACCCGGGTTCACGATGTGCTGAACGGCTCGCTGAGCATGATCGTCTCTTCGCGGCCCGGGCCCACGGAAATCAGCGTCACCGGGATGCCCGCCAGGCTCTGGATGCGTTCGATCAATGCCCGCGCCTGCGAGGGCAGGTCTTCGAGCTTACGGCAGTCCTTGACGCTTCCCGACCAGCCGGGGAGCTGCTCGTAGATCGGCGTGACGCGTTCGAGTTCATCGATCAGCGCCGGAACGCTTTGCAGCGGTTCGCCATCGAGCTGATAGCCGGTGCAGATGCAAAGCGGGTCAATGCCGTCGAGCACGTCGAGCTTGGTCAGGGCCAGCTCGCTGAATCCGCAGAGGGTCGTGGAGTAGCCCAGCACCATGCCGTCGAGCCAGCCGCAGCGCCGCGGGCGTCCGGTGGTGGAGCCGAACTCGGCCCCGGCCTTACGCAGTTGGTCGCCGACCTCGTCGCTAAGTTCGGTGGGAAACGGTCCGGCGCCAACGCGGGTAGTGTAGGCCTTGGTCACACCGACGATGCGCTGGATACGCTTGGGCGCCACGCCCGAGCCGGTGCAGATCGCGCCGGCCGTTGTGTTGCTGCTGGTAACAAAGGGGTAGGTGCCGTGGTCCAGGTCGAGCATCACGCCCTGGGCCCCTTCGAACAGCACGCTGCGCCCCTGGTCGACGGCCTGGTTGACCAACAGCATGGTGTCGGCCGTATGGTCGCGCAGCTTATCGGCCATCGCGCCGTAGCTCTCGAGCACCTTTGCCAGTTCCAGCGGCGGGCGTCCGTAGCGCTTCTCGAGCATGAAGTTGGCTTCGTCGGCCAGCGGCTCGAGCAGTTCGCGCAGCCTGGAGGGATCGACGAATTCGGCAAAGCGGATGCCGCTGCGGTCAGCCTTGCTGCGATAGGTCGGCCCGATGCCACGGCCGGTCGTGCCGATTTTGTCGGCGCCGCGGCTGCTTTCGCGGGCCTTGTCCAGTTCGATTTGGTAGGGCGTGATCACGTGCGCGCGCTGGCTGATTTTCAGACGCGACGCGTCGGCGATAACGTTGATCGTCGCCAGGCGTTCGATCTCCTCGAGCAGGATTTCCGGGTTGATCACCACGCCGTTGCCAATCAGACACAGGCAATCCGGATGCAGAATCCCGCTGGGGATGTGGTGCAAAATCGTGGTGCGACCTTTGACCACGATGGTGTGGCCGGCGTTGTTGCCGCCTTGGTAGCGGACCACCAAGTCCGAACGCCGGGCGTAGAGATCGACGACCATCCCCTTGCCCTCGTCGCCCCATTGCGAGCCGATTATCGCGGCGGTCGGCATATTACAGCTCCACCTGGTTGACGGAGTTGACGTTGCGCAGCTTGGCCAGGTCGGCGAGCTGACGCTTGTCCAGCGAATGATCCAGGGCGATCAAGGTGGCCGCATTGCTTCCGGACTTGAGGCGACCGAGCTGCACCGTGGCGATGTTGATCTTGCGTCGCCCAAGGAACGTGCTGATCGAGCCCAGCACACCGGGCAAATCCTTGTTTTGTACGATCAGCAGCTGACCCTGGGGCTCGATGTCGACCGGGTAGCCGTTGTAGTCCACCAGCCGCAGCTCGCCGGTCTCACGCTTGGTGCCGGCCACGCTGAGCTTGCCCCGCGAGACGTGCAGCGTCACTTTAATCAGGTTGGAATGGTCGCGATGCGATTCGCTACGCGTCTCGATCAGCTTGATCCCACGCTCGGTGGCAAGCGAAGCGGCGTTGATCTCGTTGGCATCGTCGGTGAACTGCGACATCATTCCGCACAGCAGGGCCTGATTCAGCGGTGCATGCGGCAGCTTAGCCACGGGCCCGCGGTACTCGACGTCGACCTGGCGCACGTCGCGCGGCGCGAGCTGCCCCAGCAGGCTGCCCAGCTTGCCGGCCAGCGTCTGATAGGGACGCACTGCGTCCATCATCTCCGGCGGAATTCCCGGCACGTTCACCGCGTTGCGCACGACTTTATCGAGCAGCATGTCGCGGATCTGCTCGACGACGGCCACGGCCACCTTGTCCTGGGCCTCGACCGTGCTCGCGCCCAAATGCGGCGTGACAACCACGTCGCCGCGGTTGAACAGCGGAGAGTCGGTCATCGGCTCGCTGATGTAGACGTCGATCGCCGCCGCCGCGACCTTGCCCGATTCCAGCGCGGCAAGCAGGTCCTGCTCGTTGACGATCCCGCCCCGCGCGCAGTTGATGATCCGCACCCCGCGCTTCATTTTGCGGATCGCCTCGGCGTCGATCAGCGAGGCGGTGTCCTTGGATTTGGGAACGTGGACCGTGATGATGTCCGCTTCCTTTAACAGCTGGTCGAGCTCCACCAGGGTCACGCCGAGTTCCGCCGCACGATCCGGAGCAATGAACGGATCATGGCCGATGACGTTCATGTCCATGGCCGAGGCGCGCTTGGCCACGATGCTGCCGATGTTGCCCAGGCCGATCACGCCCAGCACCTTGCCCGTGAGTTCGGTGCCGATCCACTTGGATTTTTCCCAACGCCCCTCGGCCAGCGAGCGGTGCGCCTGAGGGATGTTGCGCGCCATGGAGCACATCAGGGCGATGGTGTGCTCGGCTGTGGTGATCGTGTTGCCGCCGGGGGTGTTCATCACCACGATCCCGCGCTTGGTGGCGTAGGGCACGTCGATGTTGTCCACTCCGCTGCCGGCCCGGCCGATTACCTTGAGCAGCGGCGCGTCGTCGATCAACTCGGAGGTGACCTTGGTCGCGCTACGCACGATCAGCGCGTCGGCGCGCGCCAGCTTGGCCTTGAGTTGATCGGGGCCCAAGCCCGGGGAGTAGGTCGTGCGGACGCCCTTGATCGCCTTGAGCGCTGCCAGGCCCTTGGCTGAAAATTTGTCGCTGACCAATACATTAAAGCTCATTTACGCTCTCCGAGAATTTCCGATGCCCGGCGCAGTCCGGCGCCGCGTTCGAACTCGTAGTCCAAATCGGCGAGGACGTTTTCAAGAGCGGCCACTAGTCCGACTACGTCGCGCTCGCGCACGTTGCCCATCATGCCCACGCGGAATATCTTGCCCTTGGCCTGGTCCTGTCCGCCGGCCACGGTAATGCAATAGCCCTCGCGCAGTCCGGCGACGATCTTGCCCGCATCGATTGTCTCGGGCGAGTAAATCGCGGTCACCGCATCGCTTGGCGAGCTGGAATACAGCTTCAGCCCCAGAGCCAAGGCCGCCTCGCGCAACGCGCGGGCGAACAACGCGGTACGGCCGTAAAGTTCATCTAGCCCCGGTTCGAGGAAACGGTCGAGCACCGAGGATAGTCCGACCACCAGGCTCACCGCCGGAGTGTAGGCCGAGCTGTTCTTGGAGATCGCCTTATGTTCCTTGGCCAGGTTGAAGTAGAAGCGGGGCAGGGTGGAAGACTCGCTGAGTTTCCATGCCTTTTCCGATAGAGCAATCATCGCCAGTCCCGGTGGAAGGGACAGGGCCTTCTGGCTGCCGGTGATCAGTACGTCGATTCCCAGCTCGTCCATCGGCAGCGGGAACACTCCCAAACCGGTGATCGCATCGACCACCAGCACGGTATCCTCACGCTGGGCCGTCAGCTGGGCAAGCTGCTCCACCGGATGGCGCGTGCCCGTACTGGTCTCGCTCGCCTGGCAATAGACGGCCTTGATCTGCGGGTCGGCCTCCAGGGCCAGTCTGACCTGCTCGGGATCGACCGCACTGCCCCATTGGACGTCGATGTTGGTCGTCTCGACGCCGTAGGCCTCGCAAATCTGGGTCCAGCGCTCGCCGAACTTGCCGCCGAGAATCACCAATGCGTGGTCGCCGGGGCACAGCAGGTTGCTCACCGCGGCCTCCATGGCGCCGGTGCCCGAGGACGCGAGGATCAGCACCTCCTGCTGTGTGCCGAACAGCGTTTTAAGCTGACCGCGTACTTTTTCGAGCAACTGGGCGTACTCGGGCGCGCGGTGGTGGATGATCGGTTGAGCCATGGCCAGCAGGGTCTGCTCATGGATCGGAACTGGTCCGGGAGTGTAAAGTAGTCTGGTTTTCATTGGAGTATCTCAGCCCTAACTAGTAGTTGGTTGAATTTGCGCCGGACAAGATACCTCTGAATCAAGCGCCGAAGCAAGGTTGAAACATTTTGCCTAAAATCAGTACGAGTAATCAACCGGACCGCGAAATACGTAAGCTGTGTTAAACTTGTAAGAGGCGCTGATACTTAAAGGGGCAACAACGCGAGGAAACAAACAGATGAGTAAAAGTGGCCACGTTTTTCACCTAAGCATCGCCGTCTTGGTCAGCCTGCTGCTGATATTTGCCGTTGCGCTCGACGCCCGGGCGATGATCGTTAAACAGAGCTTATCCGATATCGTGCTCCAGTCCCAAGACGTGGTGCACGGCGTTGTCAGCGGGGTGCACAGCTACCCTGATGGCGATCTGATCAGAACCTCGGTCGAACTACAGACCATCGAAACCCTGGCTGGAGAGCCGGCCGACACTGTTTCCTTTGAAGTGCTTGGTGGAGAACTGGACCAGCTCGGTCTGTGGGTCGAAGACAGCCCGCGGTTCCATGTCGGCGAGCAGGTCGTGGTCTTTTTGCGCGATCACCGCGATTTCCCGTTGGTCGGACGTATCCAGGGCAAGCTCAGCGTTACCGACGGCCAGGTGCGCGAGTACGGCGTTTCGATCGATCTGCTGACCTCGGCCGTAGACGACGCGCTGGCCGGCAATCCGTTGAACTACCTGCCCCAACCTACGTTCTACAATCCTCCGCCGGGCTGCGACAACGCTGATCCGCCCTCCAAGGGCTGCCATTACGAGTACGAGGGCTACCACTGGTCGCTGTCAAACCCCACGCGCCAGGACTATCGATACAACGAAAACAATCCCAACATCTCCGGAGAGGGCGGCCAGATCAACAGCGCCTCTCCGACTTGGTCGCTTTTCCACTCCGGCGCGGCCTGGGAAATAAGCGATAACGGTACGACCACGGTCAACGACTACACGTCAAACAACACGAACGAGGTGTTTTTCGGCTACCTCGATCTTAAGAGCGGCACTCTGGCAATGGTTATGGCATGGTACAACCCGCAGACCGGCATCATCGCCGAGTGCGACATGGGCATCAATCTGCAATATTCATGGTCCACCGGCTGCGCCGCGGGCAAGTACGACGTGCGCACCATCGCTCTGCACGAGTTCGGCCACTTTCTGCTGTTGGGCGACATCTACGACGACTCCTACGACGACCATGTAATGTACGGCTACGGCTGGCCCGGCGAGTGCGACCACGACCTGGCCTGCGGCGACCGCGACGGCGTACAGCAGATCTACGGCCTCTACAGCGGCCCTGACGATGACGACGACGACGACGTCATAGACGACGATGACGACGATACCAGCGACGATCGTGCTGATGACTGCCGGATCGTCTGCGACCGGATCAGCACCTGTAGTCTGGGAAGCGACATCGGCTTCGCGACCATGGGCGAGTGCCTGGACACCTGCGAAAACTTCAAGCAGACCGTGGTGGATTGCATCCTGGGCGCGGACACCTGCACCGAGATAGCAAGTTGTGTGGGGCTCGACGAGGGCTCCACGCGTAGTTCAGACAGCTCGGACGATTCTTCGAGCTGCGGCATTTAGCGTCTGAGAGCCCATCGGGTTTTACAGGGACGGATCAAGCTATAAGTCCGCTGCTTTTTTACGAATTGTCCGTACGATCATTGTTGACAGCGTTCAATATTGTCTTTATATAGATCTAACCGCGAAATACCTTTTTCGGAGGCTTTGAAGCACATGCGTACTGCGACGACCCTCGGATTGATTGCTCTGCTTACGCTTGCCATAGCGCTGCCGGCCATGGCGCTTACCAGGGAGCACCGCTGCCAGGTCTATTTCGGACCCAATACCTCCGAGGTTTTCGGCGACCAAGTCCACGGATCGATCCGTGACCTGATGCTGGTATGGGACTCCTCGGGGCTGAAGAACATCAGCTTCTTCATCAGCGTCTACGGCAAGGGCGAGTTGGAAGTGCAAGATATCCTCTACGTCGAGGACGGCGAGACCAAGTGGAAGATGTCAGACCGTAAGCGCGGTCTGCCGATCATGCTCTCGCACACCAATCCCAGCTTCCGTGAGACCTACGAGGAGAAGCTTTTCATCTTCGGCAGCGGCCCGATCGACTACGAAAACAGCGGTAAAATCGTTTTTCAGATGAAGGCCGGGGAACTGCCGTTCGAGATGTATTGGGAGATGAAAAGCAACCATATCTTCAGCCCGATGATTCCCGACGAGGAGTGCCCCGATGCCAAGCAGGGCGATCAACTCTCGATTCCCGACGCCGAGCCGAGTCCGCCTGTAACCGACTACAAGTGACCGGCTGACCGAACCTGAACTTTGACGCGTCGGGTAAACGCTCGGCGCGTTTTATTTTGTAAGGGGCTCAGCGAGAGGTTACTCAGATGAATGCCAAATACGATCCTACAACAGGCATGGAACAACACTGGCAGGCGGTCTGGGAGGAGAGCGGTCTCTTCCAGGTATCCGAGGACGACCAGCGACCAAAATTCTACCTGCTCGAGATGTTCCCCTATCCCTCGGGCAAGATCCACATGGGTCACGTACGCAATTACAGTATAGGCGACGTGCTCAGCCGTTTTATGACCATGCGCGGCTACAACGTGCTGCATCCCATCGGCTGGGACGCGTTTGGCATGCCGGCCGAGAACGCTGCGATCCAAAACCAGAGCCATCCCGACGACTGGACGCGCGAGTGCATCCGCATGATGCGCGAGCAACTGACACGCCTGGGATACTCCTATGATTGGTCGCGCGAGCTGTCCACCTGCGATCCGGAATACTACCGCTGGGAGCAGTGGCTGTTCACCAAGATGTACGAACGCGGGATGGTCTACAACAAGCGCTCCTACGTCAATTGGTGTCCCAAATGCAACACCGTGCTGGCCAACGAGCAGGTGGTCGATGGCGGCTGTTGGCGTTGCAATACGCAGGTCACGGTCAAGCAGCAGCAGGGTTGGTTCTTCCGCATCACCGAGTATGCCGACGAGCTGTTGGAGATGACGCAGCAACTTGGTCAGAACTGGCCCGAGCGCGTGTTGACCATGCAACGCAACTGGATCGGCAAGAGCAAGGGCGCGCGGATCATCTTTAAAATCGAGGGCGGCGAAGAATCGATCGATGTATTTACCACCCGACCGGATACGATCTTCGGCGCGACGTTCATGGTGCTCGCCCCCGAGCATCCGCTGGTAGAGGAGCTGAGCAAGGGCACGCAGCACGAGCAGGCGGTCCGCGAATTCGCCACGCGGGTGATCCTCGAGGATAAAGAGAAGCGCACCAGCGACGAGTACGAGAAAGAGGGGATCTTTGTCGGAGCCCATTGCATCAATCCGTTCACCGGGTTCCGCATGCCGATCTACGCCGCCAACTTCGTCCTGATGGACTACGGCAGCGGCGCTGTGATGTCCGTACCGACCCACGACCAGCGCGATTTCGAGTTCGCCAAGCGCTACGGACTGGAGCTCAAGGTTGTGATCGCTCCGCCGGACGATCTCGATCTGACCCCCGAGCGCATGAGCGAGGCCTACGTTGACGAGGGCCTGCTGGTCAATTCCGGCAAGTTCAACGGCATGAACAACCTCGACGCCATCGAGACGATCACCGCCGAGCTGGCGAAGATCGGCTGCGGTGGAGAATCCTTTAGTTATCGCCTGCGCGATTGGGGCGTCAGCCGCCAGCGCTACTGGGGCGCGCCGATCCCGATCATCTACTGCGAGGACTGCGGCACCCAGACCGTGCCGATCGATCAGCTACCCGTCGAATTGCCGCTGGACGTGCCGCTTACCGGCGAGGGGGGCAGCCCGCTGGAGACGATCCAGGGTTGGGCCAACACCAGCTGCCCAAAATGCGGCGGCCCGGCGCGGCGCGAGACCGACACCTTCGACACCTTCGTCGAGTCCAGTTGGTACTTCGCCCGCTATTGCTCGCCGCACTACGACCGCGGAATGGTCGACGCGGAGGCCGTTGGCTACTGGATGCCGGTCGACCTCTACATCGGGGGCATCGAGCACGCGATCCTGCACCTGCTCTATGCGCGATTCTTCCTCAAGGTAATGCGCGATATCGGCCTGGTCGAGGTCGACGAACCGTTTACCCGGCTGTTGACCCAAGGGATGGTGATCAAAGACGGATCCAAGATGTCCAAGAGCAAGGGCAACGTTGTCGATCCGGACCAGATCATCTCGCGCTACGGGGCCGACACCACGCGGCTGTTCATTCTCTTCGCCAGCCCGCCGGAGCGCGACCTGGAATGGTCCGATGCCGGAGTCGAGGGCGCGCACCGCTTCCTGAGCCGCGTCTGGCGAATGGTCCACGATTGGTTCGACGTGATCGACGGCGTGCAGCCCCAGAGCGGTGAGCTGACCGGCGAGGAGAAACTCGACGCCTTGCTGCGAAAGACTCACCAGACGATTAAAAAGGTTACCGACGACATTGCCGAACGTTTCCACCTCAACACCGCAATCTCGGCGATCATGGAGTTGGTCAACGAGATCTACGCGATCAAGCCCGAGCAGGCCGTTGGCCCCCAAGCGGCGGCTGTAATGCGCTTTGCCGTCGAAACGACGGTCATGCTGCTCTCGCCGTTCACCCCGCACATCTGCGACGAGCTGGCCAACCGTTTGGGTTATGACGATCCGCTGCTGACCCGCGCCTGGCCAAAGTACGATCCCGAGATGTGCATCGAGCAGACCGTAGAGGTCGTGGTTCAGGTCAACGGCAAGGTACGCGAGCGGATCCTGCTGGCGGCCGACGCCTCGCGCGAACAGGCCGAGCAGGCGGCTCTGGAATCGTCCAATGTACAGCGCCACATCGAAGGTCTCCAGGTTCGCAAGGTGATCTGGGTGCCCGGTAAGCTGGTCAACGTAGTCGCAAAATGAGAACTCGCGTACAGCCGCTGGCCCGCTGGCTGACGGCGTTGGTCCTGATATTTGTATTTGCAGGCTGCGGCTACCACCTGCCCCGGCGCGGCCACAACCTGCCGGTGCGCATCAAGAGCCTGGCCGTACCGGTCTTCGCCAATAAGACGTTCGAGGCGGGCATTGAGGACGGCCTGACCGATGCGCTGATCCTCGAGTTGAGCAAGACCGGGTGGGTGATCGTCTCGGATGTGGAACAGGCCGACGCCGTGGTCTACGGCACGATCAACAGCTTTCGCACCAGCCCGATCAGCTTCTCGATCAGCGAGTTGGCCGTGGAGTATCGCGCGGTGATGAGCTGCAAGGTCGTGGTCGAGGACAGCAGCGGACACAAGCTGTGGAACGACCCCAACGTCTCCGAGCGCCGCGAGTACGAAGTGACGTCCGATCCGTTCGCCTCCGAGGCCGCCAAGCAGACGGCGCTGGACCAGATGGCCGCGGCCATCGCCGAGCAGATACACGACAGGCTGTTCGATGGCTTCTACTAATCTCTCCGCGCTGCTCGATCCAAAGCTCGCGCCAGATAAACTCAAGCCGGTCTACCTGCTGCACGGCCAAGAAGCTTTCCTGGTCGAGCTCGTGGCTTCCCGGCTGACCGAGCTGGCTCTGGACAACGCCCCGCGGGACTTCAACCTGGATCGGGTGCAGGCAGGCGAGGCCAAGATCGGGCTGCTGATCGAGAACGCCAGGACCGTGCCGATGATGGCCAAGCGCCGGATTGTGCGAATCGACGGCGTCGACCGGCTCAAGGACCACGATCTGGGACCGCTCAAGGATTACCTCGCAGCCCCGGTCGACAGCTGTCTGCTGCTGCTCACCGCCGCGGGCAAGCGCGCCGCGCCGGCACTGACCCGAGCCGTGAATAAACACGGCGCGACCGCTGAGTTCAAACCACCGCGCGAGCGCGAGCTGCCCGGCTGGATCGACAAGCTGGCCGCGCAACGCGGTATCGTGCTTGATTCCGAAGGACGTGCCTTTCTCGCCCGTGCCATCGGTTCCGATTTGGGAAAGATCGCGGCGGAACTGGAGAAGGTCGCGCTTTACGCCGGGGAGCGCAAGCAGATCAAGATCGAGGACCTGCGGGCGCTGGTCGCCGACGTGCGGATCGACGCCCTGTATAAGCTGACCGATCATCTGGCGGCCGGGCAGGTCGAGCAGGCGCTGGTATTGGTCGACGGCATGCTCGGGCAGGGCACCCACCCGTTACAGATTATGCCGTTGCTGGTCAGGCATTACAGCCAGCTGCTGCAAGGCGTGCAAGCCAACGCACGCGGAGATGACCTGTCCGATCTGGCGGCGTCGATCGGCGTGCGGCCGTTTCTGATAAGGCAGTTTATCGGTCAGGTGCGATCGTTCGACGAGCCGACCCTCGAGCAGTGCCTGCGACGCCTGTATCAAACCGATCAAATGCTTAAGTCGAGCCGACTGGCGCCAGGACTGATTATGGAGCGGCTGATGTTAAAACTTGGCCGCGCGGCCGGGACGGGCCGCGGGCAACGTCAATGAAGTCTAAGAATGTTTCGGAACTATTCCTGGACAGCCTTGGCCTTGGCGGCGCGTTTGGAAAGTCGACCGATTTTTCGTGAAGCGGTGCGGTGATGCAGCACGCCTTTGGATGCCGCCTTGTCGATGGTCTTGATCGCGTCGCGCAGATCAACCTCGATCTTTTCGGCATCATTTCCTTCGAACGTTGCAAGAGCCTTTTTCGTCTCGGTCTTTACCCGGGTTTTAACCATGCTGTTACGCATGCGACGCTTTTCGCTCTGGCGGTGGCGTTTGATTGCAGACAGATGATTGGCCAATGCATCCTCCATGTCGCACGGGGCGATTGCTCAGCCCGGTCGACTCAATTTTGAGGCGCAAATAATGCACAAAAGGCCGTGCTGTTGTCAAGTGGAGAATGCGTCGCGGTGACAAACAGCGTGAATAGCCAGCGGCCGGAGTCATCTGAGAACACGCGCATCGCCCGCGCCGCCGGGGTCGTTGGTTCGGCGACCATGCTCTCGCGTGTGCTGGGCTATGTTCGCGATATGGTGATTGCGCTGTTCTTCGGCGCCGGTCCGGCGGCCGATGCGTTCTTTGTAGCCTTCCGCATTCCAAACATGCTGCGTCGGCTGCTGGGCGAGGGTTCGCTGACCGTCAGTTTCATCCCGGTGTTCACCGAGACCCTCGACAGGCAGGGGGAGCAGCGGGCCAAGCAACTGACCTCGGCCGCGTTCAGCATGGGTCTGAGCCTGCTGGTGCTGTTGACTGTGCTCGGGATCTGGCTGGCCCCGTGGCTGGTGCGCGTAATTTCCCCTGGGTTCGGCGACGATCCGCTGAAGTTTGCGCTGACCGTCAATCTGTTGCGCCTGATGTTCCCGTTTCTGATTTTCGTCTCGCTGGTGGCGTTGTGCATGGGAGTGCTCAACTCCCTTGGCCACTTCGCAGCTCCGGCGTTGGCGCCGGTGGCGCTGAACATCTGCATGATCCTTGGGATGGTCGGGCTCGGCCCGCTGTTCGGCACCGAGCGGATCTACGCCCTGGCGATTGGAGTGCTTGTCGGCGGAGTTGCGCAGCTCGCGTTGCAACTGCCGTTCCTGGCCAAACGCGGTTTCCTGCCGCGGCCGAGCCTGTCCTGGAACCTGCCCGAGCTTCGTAAAATCGGAATGCTGATGCTGCCGGCGATTTTCGGACTGGGAGTGACCAACCTCAACGTGATGGTCAATACGTTCTTCGCCTCGCTGCTGCGCGAGGGCTCGGTGAGTTTTCTATACTACGCCGACCGCATCATGGAGCTGCCGCTGGGGATTTTCGGCGTGGCCATCGGCACTGCCGCGCTGCCGGCGATGAGCAGGCAGATTTCGGCCAACGACCTAAGCGGAATGAAGGGCA
The DNA here is from genome assembly GCA_030765605.1 of Candidatus Alcyoniella australis. Lineage (NCBI taxonomy): Bacteria > Candidatus Lernaellota > Candidatus Lernaellaia > Candidatus Lernaellales > Candidatus Alcyoniellaceae > Candidatus Alcyoniella > Candidatus Alcyoniella australis. The sequence goes on along the minus strand of JAVCCG010000035.1, from coordinate 18,975 downwards.
CGCTCAATCTTTATCTGCGGATTATCATCTTCATTACGCTGCCCGCGGCGCTGGGGTTGATCATGCTGCGCGAGCCGATCGTGGCCGTGCTGTTCCAGCGTCGGGAGTTCGACGATGCGGCCACCCAGGCCACGGCACTGGCGCTGGCCTGCTACGCTGTGGGGCTGGTGGCGTTCTCCGCGCTGCGCATCGTGGTTCCCGCGTTTTACGCGATGAAGGATACGCTGACTCCGGTGCTTTGCGCTGCTGCGGCATTCTTTGCCAACATCGTCTGCGGCCTCTGTTTCATCGGCCGTGTGCCATACGTCCAGGGATCGGGCGCGATCGTCGGCCTGCGCAATGCCGTGGCCTGGACCACGCAGCACTTCTCGCTGGCCGACCTGGACCACGGCGGACTGGCGCTGGGGGCCAGCGCAGCGGCGTTTCTCAACCTGGGGCTGCTGTTATGGATTCTGCGTAGGCGCGTGGGCAGGCTCGGAGCGCGACTGGTACTGGGCTCCACGGCGCGCATTGCGCTTGCCTGCGTACCGCTGGTTCTCGGCTGTTGGGGGGCGCAGCGGATCGGGCTGGTGAACAACGGACGCGGCTTCCTGTTCGAGGCCGGCGGCCTGTTGCTGACGATTTTAGCAGCCCTCGTGCTCTACGCCGGGGCCGCGGCTTTGCTGCTGCCGGCGGAACTGGGGCGTATAATACAGATCGTCTCCAGGAGACTTCGCAGGCGTCCATAGCTTCCGCAAGCTTGGCACAAGCCCGGCCTTCTGGTAAAAACACACGGATATTATGAGCAAATCACCCTTGCGAATCTGCGGCCTGATGGCGATCGGCGAACAGGACTATACGACCTTCCGGCCGCTGTGTTTCGCCTCGCTGGGCGCCTACATTCATCGCGAGCTCGATGGAGTGCGCCTGCAGGTGGCCGACAGCCTGGAGCAGGTCATCTCGCTGGCGCCGGACCTGGTCTGGATCAGCTCGGGCTCGATCAACTTCGGTCTGGCGCGCAGCATGGCCGTCCAAATCAAGGAACGCTTAGGTGTGCCGGTCTGGATCGGCGGTGTGCATATCACGGTAATGCCGCACACTCTGCCCGAGGAGTTCCAGATCGGAGTACTGGGAGAGGGTGAGTTGACAGCGGTCGAGCTGCTGCAACTGGTGCAGTGGAAAGCGCTGGACCCCGAGATGCTCAAAGACGTCAAGGGCATCTGCTATCACGACGAAGACGGCGGTGTATGCGTGAACCAGCGCAGGCCGCTGGTCGAATCGCTTGACGATCTGCCGATGCCCGATCGTTCGTTGGTCGGGTACAAGGGCGAGCCGGCCTATATGTTCACCAGCCGCGGCTGTCCCTACGACTGCTCCTTTTGCTCGTCACAGGCGTTTTGGGGCAAGTATCGGGCGCATTCGGCACAGCGGGTGATCGAGGAAATCGAGCTGCTGGTCGAGCGCTACGACTGCAAAGAGATCCACTTTTTTGACGACCTGTTCATCGCGCGCAAACAACGTCTGGAGCAGATCGCCGATGGTATCGTGCAGCACGGTTGGCACAAAGAGATCTCGTTCTCGTGTACGATCCGCGCGAACCTCGTCGATCGAGAGGCTCTGGAACAGCTCAAACGAATGAACATCAAGCGCGTGACGTTCGGTGCGGAATCGTGTTCCGACCCGGTGCTGCGCTACCTCAAGGGCGATTCGGTCACCGCCGAGATGAATCAGCAAGCCCTCGACCTGTGCTTCGATTATCAAATCAAGGTCGGCCCCAGCTTTATTAAGGGCGCACCCGATGAGAGCACGGAGGATCTGTTCACCACCTATGAATTCATCCTGCGCAACCTGCGCGATCGCAAGATCGATTACTTTGAGATGCACACTCTGACGCCGTTTCCCGGCACCAAGATCTGGGACCAAGCTCTGGAGCGGGGCCTGGTGTCCGAGCAGATGGATTTCGAGCAACTGCGCTACCCATGGGAGCGGTTCTACATGGGGCGCAAGCTACCCAAGACCAACTTCTACTTTTTCGACGATCTGACGCGGCTGGGCCAGCGGATGATGAAGCTCAACGAGATGATGATCGTCGGACTGCTCGACGTGACCGACTTGGCGGGCAACGCCGACGGGCCGCAGCTCGCAAAGCAGTGGGCCCAGCAATGCCTGGCCACCGGTTTCTTCGACAAGCTGATCGCGGTTGATTTCGGGCTCTACGATCCAACGCCCGAGATCTGCGATGCGCTCGAGCCTTTGCACGTTCAGCAGGTCGGCCGCAAACACCTGCATCGCATTCCACGCGATGGGTGGAAAAAGACGCTCACCGCCTACTTCAAGGCGACGGCCGACTTTGATCCCGAGCGGCTCAAGAGCATCATCTGGCACCACTTCCTCGAGGATGCGGACTACACGACCCACGCGCCCACAGCGCATTTCATGCCCGAAAATGCATTCGCGCGCAACCTGCTTGTATTCTCGGAGCGCGCGCTGATGGTCAACCGCCAAGCTTACTTCGAACAGACCGTACCCGGCGAACCGTTCCCCGATATTCGCGACATCCTGCAACGCAAGCACTTCCGCCTCAGCATCTTCCGGCCCGAGACCGACCCCTGGCTGAGCTTCAGCCCGGCGCGCGGCGTATTGGCCGGAATCCTGAGCAACAATTGGAAGCTCGATCGCATGCACGGAGACAAGCGCGAACGCAGGCACCGGATCATCGAGCAACGAATGATCGACGACGAACAGACCCTGGCCCAACGTGAGGCCGAGGCGCGGAGCAAACGCGGTCGCAAATGAGAGGCGAGCCCGCGGGCGCTGAACGAACAGGGCGGCGCGCCGCCTGGTCCCTGGCCGGGATAATAGCCCTCGCCGTTGGTCTACGGCTGTTTGCGCTGACCCGCCAATCGATGTGGGACGACGAGATCAGCCAAGTGATCGTCGCCTCGCAAAGACTCGACGTAATCTGGCAACGCATGGCGCTGATCGATTCCAACCCGATGCTCAGCTATACGCTGCTCAAGGGCTGGATGGCGCTGGGGCTGGTCTCGGATTTCGGCTTGCGCCTGTTCTCGGTGCTGCTGGGCAGCCTGACGGTCTATCTAAGTTACCTGCTGACCCTGCGTCTGGCGGGCAGGGCCGAGGCGCTGGTCACGGCATTGCTCGTCGCCTGCAGCCCGATGCTGATCTTCTTAAGCCAGGAAGTCCGCTACAACGCGCTGGTGATCGCACTGGTGCTGGCGGCCCAGATTGCGTTTGTCGGTCTGTTGCATCGTCCGCGTTGGAGTTCTTTCGCCGCACTGGTGTTGTGCGGCACAGCCGCGATTTACACCCACTATTTCGCCTGGCTGGCAGTGGCCTCATTTGCACTGATCGCACTTGCCCAAGGCTATGTGGTTTCGCGCGCAGCGGGCAGGGGAGCCTCATCGGCCGCAACACTGCTCGGCATTGCCCAATCCTCACAGCTTGCGGCTCCCAAGGCCTTCGGCCTCTCCGCGGCCAACGCCTGGATTTCCGCCCTACGGCGATCAATCCGCGCCGCCGGACTGGCACTGCTGGCCGTGGCGCTGATCGGCCTGGCGTTTTTACCCTGGGCCAAGATGTTCTCAATGCAAATCCTCAAGGGCACGCCGTGGCTCACGCCGCTGCCCACGCTGCGCGGGATATTCAACATCGCCTCGCAACTAATGCTAACGCCCACTCCTGATCGCACTTTCGGGCTGATCGAACCACTGCGTTCGCTGATTGATTCGGATTTCCATGGCTACGCGTTGATCGCCGCGCTGGTGATGCTGCCGATCTGGGGACTGGTGGCGCTCGGAGTGCTGCTGCTGCGTCCCGAACGTCAGCGCGTGGGATCGATCCTATTGCTGGGCGCAGTGCCGACCTTGGGCATTATCGGCGCAGCATTGGCCATGCACGTTTACGAGGCGCGCTACGCAGCTCCCTATTTACCGCTGGCCCTGCTGCTGATCTCGGTGGCGCTGGTCGGACTCTGGCGTAAGGGGGGCGCAACCCGCGTGCTGTGCGTCTGCCTGGCGGCCTATCTGGGCCTGACCACTGCGGCCAGCTTGCGCGAGTACTACTTTCATCCGGACTACGCGCGCCAGGATTGGCGCGGCGTCGCACGGTTGATCGAGGATCAGGCCGAGGATCAGGACTTCATCGCCTACTACCATCTGCTCAAGGGAATCCCGTTCAATCGTTATTACCAGGGGCATAACGAACAGCACTGGCTGATCGGATACAACGAATGGGACCTGCCCGACAGTGTCTACGTCCCGCGTTGCGAGCAGCTGGCAGCGCAGCTGACCGCGTCGGGCGGCGCGCTGTGGCTGATCGATTACCACGGCGAGTTCTATGATCCGCCCGGGCTTGACGGCCGCGACCGCCTGGGGCGCGCCCTGGCGCGGGCCGGGTACGTCCCGCAGGTAGTGCACTGTGAGCGCTACGGACTGCGGCGCTTCTGCGTCAAGCGCTTTGAGCACGATCCACAGCAGTTGGTTGCGGGATTCAGCTCGCAGATCGACTTCAGCGGTCCTCACGAGATGCTGCAGCTCGCAGACGGCTGGTTCGACGAGGTGCTCAACGGATTTCGCTTCATCGGACCGCAGGCCGAGCTGCGGCTGCGCAATATCGATCCGCCCGGTCAAGCGTTGATCGAGGTCGAGGTTTACATTGCCCGCGAGCTGCTCGACGGCCCGTTGCGCCTTGAACTGCTGGTCGACGGGGAGCCGACGGCCTCGCGGCTGATGGACAGCAGCGGGATTTACACTGTGTCGGGCGAAGTTGATACGAGCGCGATGGGCGAGCTGATCGACGTCACGCTGCACGCCGACCGCTGGTTCGTTCCGGCCGAAGTCGGATTTCCAGGCGATTACTCCGTCAAGTCGCTGCAGGTGCGCAACGTGGCTCTGCGAAAGGCGGATCGATGAAAATCGAGAGCCGCGATATTCGCACGGCCGCGTTCTACGCGCTGTTGGCCGGGTCAGCCTTCGCCCTGCGGATGCACGATATCGGCCAGCAGCCGATGTGGACCGACGAGGCCACGACCATCGAGCCGATCCGTCGACTGGGGTTGCTGCAATTCCTCTCGCTACAGGCTTCGATCGATCCCAACCCGCCTCTTTATCACCTGCTGGCATACTTGTGGGGACGCCTGGGCAGCTCCGTAGAGTGGATCAGGGCTTTCTCGGCGGTCTGCGGCGCGCTGAGCGTGCCGCTGGTTTATCGGCTGGGTCGCGAAGCGCTCTCGCGCCCGGCGTCGCTGTTGGCCGCACTGTGGCTGATGATCACTCCGCTGCACGTACACCTCTCGCAGCAGGCGCGCTACCCGGCGTTCCTTGGGCTGTGCGCTGTACTGAGCATGCTCTACCTCGTGCGTTCGATGGACGGCGGAACGTCCGTCGACCGACGACGATTCATTCTGTTTAGCGCGGCGATGCTCTATACCCACGCCTTCTCCGTGCTGGTGATCGCCGTCGAGCTGCTGGTGACCATCATCTACTGTAAAAAGGTTAAAGGCCTGGGGCGACTTGCGTTGTCCTGGCTGATGGTCGGGTTGCTATTTGCGCCCTGGATCGGCCACGTAATGCAGCAGGCCAAGGCTTACCACGGAGTGGTGTCGTTGCTGCCGCTGCCCCTGGTCCTGACCATGACGCCGGTCTACCTGACCATGGGCTACACCGATTGGCATCCGCCGCTACGCCTGCCGCTGAGTGTCAGCGAGCTGTTCGGTCTGGACAAGCTCGATATAACTTTGCACCTGACGATCCTCACCCTGGCGCTGTTGCCGTTCCTGGCACTGTGGGGCGTAGGCGCCCTTCGCGGACGCAAGCGCGAGATTGGTCATGGTCTGATCAGACTCGGTCTGCCGCTTGGCCTGCTGATGCTGATCGGCGCGATCGTCGCGGTGACGCTGGGGCTGGAGCACGGTTGGTTGAACAAACCGATCAGCCTGTTCAAGCCTTACTATTTGGTGGTGCTGCTTCCCATGGCGTGCCTGCTGTTTGCCTCCGGAGCCGAGGCGGCCTGGCGGCGCAGCCGATTGGCGGCGATGCTGCTTGTCTGCGTCGCGGCAATCCCCACCTGGTCCGGCCTGCGCGAGTATCAGCATCCGCTGATTCTCAAGGAGGACTGGCCCGGGGCGGCCGAGCTGATCGAGCAGCGGGCGCGCACCGGTGACGGCGTTCTGCTGCCTAATCGGCTCAACGAGCTGTGTTTCGACAACTACTTCGACCTGCACATTCCAATGCGTACGGTGACCGGGTTCCATCCTATGCCCGACGGCTCCGAACCAGTGGCAATCGACGCCCAGGCCGTGGACGCGGCATTCGAGCAATATATTTCAGGGCTCGAGCGGGTCTGGATCATCAGCGCCTACCCCGAGCGAACCGACCCGCAACGGTTGCTGCGACAGCGGATCGATCAAGAGCTGTATCCGATCGGCTGCGATAATTTCCGCGGAAACGATCCGCAGCTTGAGCCGCGCTTCAAGCTCGAGCTCTACACCACACGGCCCGAGGTGCTTTGGCGCGAGTTCACACCCTGCATCGATTTTATGCAGGATGATTTCCACTTCCTGCAACTCGACGATGGTTGGAGCTCGGGTGGTGAGCAATGGCGCTGGATCGGTCCGCGGGCCAAGGCTTGGCTGCAATGGACCAAGGGCGCCGATCGGCTCTCGGCGCAGATCTTCGTCGACACCGGTCACTTCGAGCAAGTGCCGTTTTTCGTGCATTTGACGGCAGAGGGCAGGGTAGTCAACAGCCTCTACGTCACAAGCACCGGGATATTTGATATCCAGGGCGTGCTTCCAAGCGACCTGAAGTGGAGGCCGATTCTCGAGGTCGAGCTGATCTCCGAGCAATTCTTCATCTCGAACCACGTGTACGGCGACGGTGATATGGAGCCCAAGTCGATCAACGTCCAGCGGATTGAGCTGCAATGATAGCGAACGGCCCCACGACTTTGCGAAGGCTGAAATCCGGTTTCGACAACAGCCGGGGCACGCTGGTCGGCGTACTGTTGATCGTTGTTGTCGGCGCCGTGTTGCGCCTCTACAAGCTGGGCTATCAATCGTTATGGACCGACGAGGCGCTGACGATCTACGTCAGCCAGTCGCGCCTGATGTCGCTGTTGCAATTCCAGTTACACGACGCCAGCCCGCCGCTTTATTACCTGGTGATCGGCGGCTGGACGATGTTCATAGAATCGGATTACTGGATCCGCATCTTTGCCGCGCTGTTCGGCATCGCGGTATTGCCCTTCATCTACTTCCTGGGCCGCGAACTTTTTGGACGACGGGTGGGAATGCTGTCAACGGCGCTGTTTGCGCTGTGGCCGCTGCACGTTTACTACAGTCAGGAGAACCGCTACCAAAGCCTGTTTGTGCTGCTGGTGGTGCTCAGCTCGCTGGCCTATTTGCGAATGATGGTTTCGTTGCGGCTAAGCTCATGGGCGGTCTACATCGCGGCCTCGGCCTTGGGGATGTACACCCATTACTACATGCCGATGGTGATCTTCGGCCAGACCATGGCGACGTTGCTCTATTTCCGCAGTCGACGCGCCTGGTTGCTGCAGGGCCTGGCCCTGCTCGCCATCGCGCTGGCGTTCCTTCCGCAGTTGCCGTTGTTCATGCTACAGGCCGGCTTCGAGCAGCAGCGCGAGACTTTCCCGCTGATTCAACGCTTGATCATTTTGCTGGGATTCATCGTGTTCGGCGGCAGCGAATGGAGCATGGCCACGCTGCCCTACGTCAATCTTGATCCGGGCGTTAAAAGCTATACAGCGGCCGCCTTTGTTTTGGGCGCTCCGCTGCTGCTTTCGATCGCCCTGGGGGCCTGGCGCGATTTTCGGCATCCGCGCCATCGCGGGCTGATCGCGGTGATGGTTCTGCTGCCGATCGTCATTTTGCTGTTGCTCGCCTCGTTCAAGCAGGTGTTCCGACCCAAGTACTTTCTGTGCTGGATGCCGTTCTTCGCGATTCTGGCCGCCGGTGGGTTGTCCCTGCTTTGGCATCGCAGCCGGCCGGCCGCGTCGCTGCTTGCCACGGCGGTAATTGCGCTGTTGCTCGGCTCGACGCTCAATATCTATGATGGTCCGAACTATCGGCGTGAGGCATGGCGACATGCGGCGTTTGAGATCAGCGAACAGGCGCAACGCGGCCGCGATTGCGTGGTGGTGCTCAACCGCTATTCCAGTATCGCCTTCTTTCACTATTTCGACGGTGAGGTGCCGGTAATCCCGATCCTTGGAAACTTCACCGAACCTGCGAACATTCCGCAGAAGGTGGTGCAACAGCGTTTGGAAAAGCTGTCGCAGTATTTCGAGCGGATGTGGCTCGTGTTGTACCAGGAGCAGATCTGGGATCCCGAGCGCGCTGTGCGCAATACTGCGGAGCAGATGTTCCAGCAGGTCGAAATCAAGAACATCCCCCACGATCCGCGCTTCGATGTCGCGGTCTATTCTCTGGAACGTGATCGTCAAGGGGCGGGCCTATCCAGCTGCGTCGATTTTATCGACGACGCGTTTTCTCGCGAACAGTTGCTCGACGGATGGCTGCGCGAGATCGAGAATCAGCGCTGGATCGGACGCTCGGCCGAGGTTAAGCTCAAACATCACCAACGGGAGCCGTTCGTGCAGTCGATCTTCTACTTCTACGCTCCGTACTTTCAAGACCGCACGACGCAGGCCTGTCTGACGGTCGAGGGGCGGGACGTCAACTGCCGCGATCTTGACCAGACCGCCAATTACTGGATTCACGGAGTGATCCCTAACGACCTGCTCGATCGCGACGTGTTGCGGGTCGGACTGCGCTTCTCCGAGGGATTCATCCCCGATGAGGTGCTGCACGATGGCTACACCGAGGAACTGACAGTGCTCGTGCAACGCATTTGCATCCAGGATGCTGACGAGCGGGTGTCTCAGTGATGAAGCTCGGGCTGTTGCTCAGTCGCGAGCCGGGCGACTTGTCGTGGTACCACCCGTTGGGCCTGGGCTACCTGGTGTCGTACCTGCGCGCAGCGGATTTGGACTTCGAGCCGCTGGTGACCGACGACGTCGAACGACTGATCCGCTGGAATCCCGACGTGGTCGGAATCTCATGCTCCTCGGCAGCCTACGGTCGTGCCGTGGACCACGCGGCGCGGATTCGCTCGAGACTGGGCGTGCCGCTAATCATCGGCGGCGTGCATATCTCGACATGTCCGCAGAGCCTGCTGCCCGTTTTCGACCTGGCGGTGATCGGCGAAGGCGAGCGGACGCTGCTCGAGCTGCTGACAGCGCTAAGGCACAGCGGTCGACTGCAACGCGAGGAACTGCGCTCGATTAACGGACTAGCCTGGCTTGAAAACGGCGAGCTGGTAGAGACTCCCGGACGCGCGCTGATCGATCCGCTGGACAGCGTACCGTTGCCGGACCTCGATGCGTTGGGCTACACCGGCGGTCCGGCACACGTAATGACCAGCCGCGGCTGTCCGTTCAAATGCGCATTCTGCTCTTCCGCTGTGCATTGGGGCGGCTACCGTTCGTTCGGCGCGCAGCGGGTGGTCGACGAACTGCAACGGCTGGCTGACAACTACGGCGCCACCGAAGTGCACATCTACGACGATTTGTTCACCGCCGACCGTAAACGGCTTGAACAAATCGCCGAACTGATGGACGAACGCGGGTTGATCGGCCGGCTGAAGCTTTCCGGCGCAGTGCGCGCCGACTTGACCGATCCACAGCTGGCGCTTTTGCTCAGGCGGATGGGATTTGAGCGCATCACTTTCGGCGCCGAGTCGTGCTCCGGACCTGTGCTCAAATTCCTCAAGGGCAACGTCACTCCCGAACAAAATCAGCAAAGCGTTGACAGCGCGTCCGCGGCCGGAATCAAGACCGGGCTGAGCTTCATCGTCGGAGTGCCCGGCGAGACCCGCGAGGACGTGCTGACGACCTATCGCTTTATCAGCCGCAACATGCTTCAGCGCAAGATCGACCAGGCCGACGTCAACATCTTGGCTCCGATGCCCGGAACGCAGATCTGGCAAATCGCCCTCGATCGCGGGCTGGTCGGCCCGCAGATGAATTTCGAGCTTCTGCGTCGTCCGTGGGACGGGCTGCTGCTGGAGCCGAGCTTCGAGCGCCACGGCCTGGAATACTTCCGTTGGGATCGCACGGTACGACGCATGGTCGAGTTGTTCGGCAGGCCGATTATCGGCCTGACAGGGTTCAGCGTCTCCGGCCGGGAGTCGGCACAGGATTGTGAGCTGCTGGGCAGGATCCTTAACACGCTCTATCTGATCTCCACCGAGTCGCGTAATCCGCAGGTGGTTAAAGGGCAGGGGGCCGACCTGGTGATCTGCTCGTGCGACGACTGGTACCGCACGTCACGCGAGCTGATCGACAAGATCCCCGAGGCGCTGATCGTGATCGCGGACGATGCACGGACCCTGGTCCGCGACGCGGAGCAGGTCGGTCGGATGCTCTGGCGCTCACATCTTGCGGGCCTGGACCTGCTCTCATCTCAACAGATCTGCGTCATGTCGATTGCGGCCCTGGCCCGGGCGTGCGACCCATCCCCGAGCCGCTTGCTCGAGCTGGTTGAAAACGTTGATCTCAGCGGATTGCAAATCGAGATTTTCGACGATCAGCTCGACATCGACCCGTTCAGCCCGTCGAATATCGACCGCTTCGAGGTCGGAGAAGCCACGTTGAGCGAGGTGCTCGGCGCATATTCAGACGGCTTCCTGGAAAAGCAGCGCGCCTTGAACCTGGAGAGCGAGCTGCGCGCACGCGTAGCACAGCTCGAAGGGCTGATCCGCAACGGACAGAAACAGTCTTGAAAAGCAGACTAATCGTACTCCGACGGATCTTCAGCGTGGCCTTGTGCGCATTGCTGCTGGCGCTGATCGCATCCAGCGCACATACGGCCTGGGTCGAACAAGGAACCGGATTAAACGCCAAGTACTGGCGCTATCAATCGCTCTGGGATTCGCGCAAACCCGCTGAACTCGGCGGATTCAAACCCGAGCCCGGCGCGCGATTGCTCTATCCGGATATGTATCACGTGCGCTCGCTCTACCAGCGTTCGACTCTCGAATTCACGGCGCAACAAGCACGTGGGATAGCGCTGGAGGTTACCGGCGTGAGGAGCGGCAAGCGCTTCCGCTTCGAGCTGGGCCCGGAACAACAGGCGTTACTGCAGCCGGGACGTCACACCCTGAGCCTGGACACCAACGGCAAGCAGTTGGGGATGATGCTCGACGGAGAGTTCGTTGAACGCGTGGAGAGCATTGACGACTATCTGCGCGACCTGGTGATCGAGCTGGGCGACTCGGAGTTGGAACTTATCAATTTCAGGGTTTACAACACGATCGCGAACACACTATCGGAGCAGACCGATTTTGAACCACGACGCGTGCAGGTGCTGGGCATGCTGCCGGTCTGCGCAGTGGCGGCGATCATCGGCGCGCTGTTGCTGTTGCTGGACTTGCTGCTTGTCTCGCGTCTCACTGTTCGTCCGTGGCGCGAGATACTGGACAAGCTGGCGCTGCATTATCTGCCGCTGATGATCGGTCTGCTGATCTGGCAAGGGCACACCGACCAGCCGATCGTTCCGCTGACGGGGTTGGCGATTTCGTTATTTTTGCGCGCTCGTAGCGCGATTCTTGTAAGAGGGCTGTTCAGCGTTCGCCACAGGCTGACCTCGAGCTCGCGAATCTGGCAACGCCGCATCGATGCTCGCGGCATGGTGCGCTGGTCCGTTGCCGCCTTGGTGCTCGGTGCGTTGTATGGTCGTGCGGCGCTGCCCTACGACCTGGACGCGCCCGAGCTGCTGTCCGCCTGCGCCGCCTTGCTCTGGGCCTTTGCCCTGGGCTACGGCACGCTGCTGGCCGCGCTTGGACGCTTCGGCGGTCACGAGGTCGTGCGGCGCTACCTGTGGACCTTCTCGCCGCTGGCGCTAACCCTGCCGTGGGTTGGCTTGTCCATGCCGCGTGCAATTGTCGGTCCGGTGCTGCTGTGCGTGTTGCTGCTGCAGTTCACATTTCTCACGGCCAACCGCAGCAGGCTGCGCGGCTACGGACTGTTGATGAGTCTGTGGCTGGTAGTACTGGTCGCTGGATTCGAGCTGTGGATGCGCAGCGAACCGGCAATGCGGCGCTGGGAACAACCGATGGGGCTGGGCAGTGGGTACGTGCCGGACGATTCGTTGTTCTACATTCCCAAGAGCCTGTTCGTCCGTCGCGAGGATTTTCAGATGCGCGACGATTTCAAGGTCCATCGCGAGGTTAATTTCCGCAGCGGCGTGATCCCCTTTGACAAGCCGCCGGGTGTTTTTCGCATCATCGTTATCGGCGGATCCAACGTCTACGGCGACGGCGTCGACGAGTTGAGCGACGTTTTTACCGAGGTGCTCGAGCGCCGACTGAACTCCCACGGAGCGAACGTCGAGTTCGAGGTAATCAACTCCGGGGTCAGCGGCTACAACTCGTTCCAACTGATGATCCTCGACCACGAGTACCTGTCGCGCTATGAATTCGACCTGAGCATCCTCTATCTAAATCGTAACGACCTGATCCACGACGAGGGGCCCTACACCTACCGCGAACTGCACCGAATGATGCAGCGCGGCGAGCACCGCAAGCGCTGGGTGCCCGGGCTGCAATCGCTGCTGCGTCAAAGTTTCGTCTACAATTATTACACCGACCTGGTGGTGCGCATCCGGATGTGGATCGTGCGCAGCTACAGCCCGAGCGTGGGCATCAGCAAGAACGTCAACCCGCCCGAGGACTATGCGCAGAACTTGCGCGAGCTGATCTCGCAACAACGCGGGCGCGGCGCGCAAGTGATTCTTGCGGCCGAATACTGGGGTGAATCCGCAGCGCGCAATATGGACCTTAAGGGAGTTATCCCGCAGCAGCGGGAACTGATGCAACAGATCGCCGAGGAGACGGGTGTGCCGTTCGTCGACGTCTACGGCTATCTGCGCAATAACTACGAGGTGGCGCAGATCGTGTTCGCCCACGACTTGGTGCACTGTAACCAGGTCGGCCACCAGGCGATCGCCGAGCTGCTCGAACGAACGTTGATCGAAAATCGACTGGTGCCGATCGACTAGCTGAAGTTACTTGACCCGGTAGCCCGCGATCTGCGGATCGTTGTTAAAGATCCAGGCTACGACTTCCCCAATATGGATTTCGTCGTACAGGTAGGCGTCGCGCGTAACGTACTCACTGGACCACTTGCGGCCCCGGTTGTAGTGCGAGCGCAGCATCTGGCGCATTGTCTTTTGCCACCAGGCCATGTGCTCGGGACGCAAGTCGATCCAGCCGCGTTTGGCCCAGCCATCGATGCTCTCTGGGTCTGAGGGAAGCTGCCATTCGCCCTTGAACTCCGGAACCTTGATCCGTTCGCCACGCCAGATATTGCGACCGTCGGGGTGCAGGATCGGAATGCCGATTGAGGTGATCGTCTCGCGGTGCGGACTGCGCTTGAGATGGTTGAACAACCGCCGTGAGATTTCCGCAGTCGGCCGATCGCTTTCGCCCTTCTTGCCCTTTTTACGCAGCATCTTCTCCAACGTGCCGTAGGTCTCCTTGAGCAGCTGCGATTCGAACAGGTACTTGGCCAGTTGGGGTGGACCAAGCTGTCCGATGGCCACCGACGGGCCCTTGACCGCCTCCAGCCTTTGGACCTCCTCCATTGCGGTATGGCGGATGAACCCGGCGCGGTAGCTGGGATTGAGCACCGAGCTGTCCACCGCCGAGATCACGTCGTACCCCGTGTTGCGGCCCAGCACCTCGAGCGAGACGATGTCGGCGATCTCCTCGGGCGTGACGAACTCCATCTGGTGCAAATGTGTGATCGCCTCGAACTCGCCGCGGCTGAAGATCCCATTCTCGCCGGTATTGACGCAGACCACCTGATATTTGCGCAGCCGCTCGAGTCCCTTGAGCGGGCTGAGGTCGAGCACGCCTTTCTCGTCGAGCTTCTCGGTTTGCGATTGCCTGACCCACAGCGGCCCGGAGCCGCCGGGCTGCTGCACTGTGCGATAGCCGATGTTCTTGTAGCCGATCATCGCGCCGGGTTTTATCTCTTTAATGATCGGCGTATCGGGCGAACGAGCGAGCAGAAACAACAAGCCGGTGTGCGCGAACCCGATCGACGTTTTGGCCATCAGCTTGGTCGATGGTTTGTCCTCGCCGTGGGTGTAGGGAATGTTTAGCCCCATCCCGCCGGTGCCGGTGGTGCCGATCTTGACGTAGATTCCGGTATGGGCTTCGCGGCAGGCGCGATAGAGCAGCATCACGTGACGCACCAGCTGCGGCACCAACGGAGTAAGCAGATGGACCTCGAGGTTTTTTATCACCTGCTTGGGTATCCGGTCTTTACTGTCGACTCCCTTGAGCCTCTCGATATCGTTCTTGACCACCAGCGAGCTGGTAAAGATGTCCTGGTAGGAGATGCCCGTGGCGGTGTTGACGCAATCGACGATGATCGCCGGCCGATGTTTGGTGATCAGCTTGACCATCGTCGAGCGGCCGTAGGCCGCGTCAGGCGGGCCGAAGGTGTCGTCGAACAGCGCCTCGCGGCAATCGTCGTCCTCAACAACTTCGCGGCGGCGGCGGTCGCATAGCTCGTCACGCACGAAGATATCGCCCCACGCCGGTTCGAAGCAGATATCCGGGAACTCTCGCAACAGTTCCTTGCAAGTCTCGCGCGCCTCCCCACGATGGAGGCTGGCGATAACCATTTTGGAGGGGGAGTGTCCGGCCAACGCTTTTGCGACCTGGATTCCGACGAGTCCGGCGCCGCCGAAAATTAAAACTTTCTGTCCCTTGATTTGCATTACACCTCCGCTGCAGGCGGGCAGGGAAGAATACTATTCATCTTTTGGCTGAGCAGGCAACCTTACGTAAATCGTGCTGCCCTCACCCAGTTTGCTCTCAACGCTGATCTCGCCGCCGTGCATGCGGATGAACGCCTGGGCCATCGGTAGACCGAGACCCATTCCACCTCCGTGCGAGGATTTGGAAAAGCGCTCAAACAGTTGATCGAGCTCGTCGGCCGTAATTCCGGGTCCGGTGTCCCTGACCGAAAGCGTTATCATGTTTTCCAGAGTGCGGACTCCGACTACGATTTCGCCGCTGGATGTGTACTGCACCGCATTGAGCAGCAGGTTGTGCAGCACGAGGTCGAGCTTGCGCCGGTCGGCGAAAATCTCAATGTCGCGACCGGAGACCAGATCGACAATGCTCAGACCTTTGGCCTCAGCCTCGGCGGTCACCGCTTCGATTACTGTTCTCACCGATTCGGCGAGGTCAAAGCGCGTAGGTTCCAGGCGGACCTGTCCGGCTTCGATATCGGCCATCAACAGAATCGAATCGATAAAGCGCGAGAGGCGCTGGGCGTCGTGGTAAATGTGCTTCAAGTCCTCGTGCACACGCCGTTCGAGAGATTGATCGGCCAACAGCATGCTGGAAAAACCGATGATCGTATTCAGCGGGGTGCGTAGTTGGTGGCTGACGTGGGCCACGAAATCGCCCTTGAGCCGGTCGAGCTCAAGCACTTGTTGCATCGCCTTCTCGAGCCGATGGTTGGCCTCGGCCAACTGCTCCGTGCGGCTGTGAACGATCCGCTCCAGATCTTCGGAGTGTCGTTTGAGCTCCTGTTCCAGACGCACGCGTTCTGACACGTCGCGCAGGGTAACCATCAGCGCGGTGGGTTGGCCCACCTCGTCGCGAACAACTGATACCGTAATGCCGGCAGGGAAGCTCTTCCCGTTTTCCGTTCGGTGCTCGACCTCTCCATCGAAAGCTTGCGGGCGCTTGAGCAGTCGCTTGATCAGCGCCACGACCTCGTTTCCGTTGTCGTGATGGATCTGTGCGAGAGTTTTCCCGATATATTCCTCAGCGCGCGACATCCCGTGCATTTCGACGTAGGTATGGTTGGCGTAGAGCAGTATTCCGTCGAGGTCGAACAGGGCGATCCCCTCGCGGGACTGTTCAACGGCCTTGGACAGCAGCTGGACCGTCTCCTCCAGACGTAGTTCCCGTGACAAGTCGTGGCAGACGAGCATCGCCCCTTCGCCGATGTCCGGCTCGTGGTAGGGGACCACACTGATCTGCAGGTCGACCCACAGTCCGGAACTGTGGCGGGCACGCAACGTCATCTCCGAAACCGCGGGATCGTCTTTTTGCTGGTCCAATTCGGGAAGTGTGATCCAGCGCACGCTGTCGATGTCGACCAGTTCGTCGTAGCGGCGGCTCGCCAGTTCGTGCGGTTCGTAGCCGAGCACTTGCAGCGACCGTGGCGAGGTGCGCACGATCCGGCCGTCGGCACCGACGTAGATCACCAGATCATAGAGGCTCTCGAACAGCAGCCTTTGGCTACGCTCGCTTCGTTCGGCCTCGATCGTACGTTTTGCAAGCTGCGAGGTCTGGGCCTCGATCCTGACGGCCATCGAGTTGAATACCCGGCTGACCATGGAGAACTCGTCTTTCCGGCGATCCTCGATGCGGTACGACATATTTCCCGAGCCAAAGGCCTTCATTCCGTTGAGCAGCGGCTCAAGCGGTCGGAACAGCAGTTTGCTAATCGAATATCCGATCGTTAAAACGAGCAGAACGATGAAAGCGGTAAAGACGATGATCTGCTGCGTCATGTCCAACCAGCAACTGATTATCAGCGATTCGGCCTGGATTGCGGGTTTGAGAAACTCGTCGGTGTAGACCGTGGCCGCGAGGATCATCTCGGTCCCGGTCACCGGCGTGCAGGCCATATATTTCTCGCGCTCCCGGGAGCCCTCGCGCCACATGTAGTACCCGCCGACCGGCTTGCCCTCCAACGATCGGCGGAACAGATCGAGAAAATCCTGGCTATAGTCGCCGGCGCCGAGCATTTGTGTATCTTCAATCCCTCGGTTGGGATGGAAGCGGCTGTAACCATCATTCGTATGCACAGCGGTATATCCGGTCGCGCCTACGCTTTGGATCGCCAGGCTTCTGAAACGCGGATCCTGTTGAAGTTGCGAGAGGGATGCCTCGGGAACGGAGTCGATATAGAGTTCGAGCTGGCGCGCAATATCCTCGGACTTATATTGAATCTCCCGTTCCAGGTTGACCCGAATCAAGCTGGTGTTTTCCGATACCAGGCGATCCTGCAGGCTGTTGAGCGAGAACAGGATGATAAGCGTCAGCCCCACGATCGGCACTGTCGAGATCGCGATCAGAACCAAGTGAAGTTTGAGACGCAGCCTCATAGGCGACCTTACGGCAGTGGGTTGCGAACCAGGGTAGAACCGCCGTATCTGCCCGATTTGTGTACAAAAAGGCTTGGCAAATTAATCGTAAGTATGCTATACAGTTCGCGCAATGTCAACGAGACCTACCTTCTTGCATCCGAGGTAAATAGGAGCGTTTTCGATGTCCGGCCATTCCAAGTGGAGCACGATTAAACGCAAGAAGGGAGCAGCGGACGCCAAGCGCGGCAAGCTGTTCACCAAATTTATACGTGAGATAACGATTGCCGCGCGCGAGGGCGGCGGCGATCCGGAGGGCAACCCGCGGCTGCGCACTGCGATCGATAAGGCCAAGGCCTCGAACATGCCCAACGATAACATCGATCGCGGGATTAAGAAGGGCACCGGTGATCTCGAAGGCGTCAGCTACGAGGAGATCGTCTACGAGGGATATGGACCGGGCGGCGTGGCGATCATGCTCGATGTGCTTACCGACAATCGCAATCGCGCGCTGGCTGACATCAGGCATATTCTTACCAAGAACAACGGCAACCTCGGCGAAAACGGCTGCGTGAGCTGGCTGTTCGAAAAGCGCGGTCTGATCCAGTTCGACCGCGGTTCGGTTGACGAGGACAGCCTGATGGAGGTGGCGCTGGAGGCCGGTGCCGATGATATCTCGGAAGACGAAGACGTGCTCGAAGTGCTTACCGAGCCCAGCGCAATGCAGTCCGTGCGCCAGGCGCTGGTCGAAGCCGGACTTGAGCCGGCGAGCGCCGAGGTGACGTCGATCCCACAGTCCACGGTCAAGCTCACCGGCAAACAGGCCGGACAAATGCTGCGGATGATGGACATGCTCGAGGATTGCGACGACATCCAGAACGTCTGGGCCAACTTCGACATCTCCGATGAGGAGATGGAGGCCTTGGGCTAGCCCGGATGCCCGGCCTGTTGCGGTTCGGTTTACCTCGATCAACAGACCCCGATAACATTTCAAGTCGAGATCTTCTACGATGATCTTTTTAGGAATCGACCCCGGCTCTCTGGTGACCGGCTGGGGAATAGTCGAGGAACAGGGATCGCGGCTGCGTCATATTGACAACGGTCTGATCCAGACCACTCCAGGCAGCAGCTTTGCACAGCGGCTGGACACGATCCACGGCGGACTGGTGCAGGTAATCGCGCTCCACGCGCCCGACGAAGCGGCCTGCGAGCGGATTTTCTATTCCAAGAACGTACAGAGTGCATTTAAGCTCGGCGAGGCGCGCGGCGTAGCCGTACTGGCTGCGGCCCAGGCCGGTCTCGAGGTTTTCGAGTACACGCCGGCCGAGGTTAAAAAGGCGCTGGTGGGTTATGGGCGGGCCGAAAAGCGGCAGGTGGCCAGGATGGTCACCTCGCTTCTGTCGTTGCCCGGCGAACCTGCCGAGGATGCGGCCGATGCCCTGGCGGTTGCGATCTGCCATATCAACAGCCGCAAGTTAAAGTCGTTGGGACGCTGATCTTGCGAGTTGCGGACGCCGCGGACCGCGTGTAGAATCGCGCCAAATGATCAGGACAATCCGCGGCAAGCTCACCTATAAATCACCGGACTACGTGATCCTGGACGTCAATGGCCTGGGCTATCGGCTCTACCTGCCGTTTTCCAGCTTTAGCGCCCTGGGTGAGGTCGGCGAACAAGTCGGATTGTTGGTGCACACTGTTGTGCGCGAGGACGCTTTTGATCTCTATGGGTTCGTCAGCGAGATCGAACGGCGAATGTTCGAGCTGCTGATCTCGGT